>DASPMK010000443.1:0-4708 GCA_035627075.1 Azospirillaceae bacterium | reverse complement strand
GATAAGGCTGCCGGGAGGGGGCGGCCGGCGAGCCGGCCCCCCTCACGGGTCTTCCCCCCGCAAAGGCGGCCCGAGCGTCGACGTTCCCGGCAATGTTTTGGAACATTTCTTCTTAATAGGAAGATCCCACCGCTCAGAGCCCGTCCGGGGGCAATCAACGCCCTATCACAACGTTGCTTTATGTCATCCTGCGCGGGCTTGACCCGCGTCTCCGCATGGGGCGGGGATGGCCGGATCAAGTCCGGCCATGACGACGGTATGACGTGAAGGCCCGGATTGTCGAGCATCTTCCCGGAGAGGCTCTCATGCCGCCGACAACAGGCTTTCCCCCGGCCGCACCCGCGTGAACTCCACCGGCCGCCAGCCCAGGTCCAACCGACCGTCCACCATCCGGACGGCGGTGAACGCCAGCCGGTCGTTGGGCAGGGTTTCCGGGAAGTCGCGGCGGAAGTGGGCGCCGCGCGATTCCTGCCGCATCTTCGACGCCGCCGTGATCGACCGGCTGACCAGGATCAGGCTCTTCAAATTCAGCCAGTCGTGCCATGTCAGGTTATAGGCCAGGGTGCCGCCGGGCACGCCGGTCCGCTCCAGCCGCGCGTTCAGTTCGGCCAAGCCCTGTTCGGCCTCGTCCAGGCTGCGCGCGGTGCGGAAGATGCCAGCGCGGGTCCACATGAGCTCATAGAGGTCCTCGCGGATCGCCCGTAAATCCCCCACCCCGCCCCGGCCCACCGGCGCCATGCAGGCGGCGATGGTGGCGGCCATGGCGTCGCGGTCGGGTTCCTCAAAGGCGCCGTTCGTCGGCACCCATTCGGCCATGGCATCCCCGGCGATGCCGCCGAACACCGTGGAGTTGGCCACCCCGTTGCCGCCCAGCCGGTTGGCGCCGTGGACGCCGCCGGTATCCTCGCCGGCCGCGAACAGGCCGCGCAGTTCCGTCTCGCCGTCCGGGCCGAACACCACGCCGCCCATCATGTAATGGGCGGTCGGCGTCACCTCGACCCGGCCGCCGGCCAGATCGAAGCCGCAATCGGCGCAGCGTTCCACCATGCCCTTGAACTTCTGGCGGACGTTCTCGACGCCCAGATGGCTCATCTGAAGCCAGACCCCGCCGTTGGGCGTGGTGTGGCCCTTCTCGATCTCGGCGAAGATGCCCCGGCTGACAATGTCGCGGGTGGCGCGCTCGCCGCGCGGATCGTAGCGGTGCATGAAGCGCTCGCCGTCGCCGCCCAGCAGCCAACCGCCCGCCCCGCGCAGGCCCTCCTCCAGCACCGTCCCGGTCATCCGGGTATCGGGGCCGGCTAGCAGTCCCGTGGGGTGGAACTGCACCATTTCCATATCGCGCAGGGTCAGCCCGGCATCCAGGGCCATCGCCATGCCGTCACAGGTCTTGTCGCCCGAGGGCGTGTGGTAGCGGTACATGGTCGGGCCGCCGCCGGTGCCCAGCAGCACCGCCTGGGCACGGACCAGGATGAACTCGCCCGACCGCATGTCGACCAGCAGCACTCCGGCCAGGGCGTCACCGGCCCGGTTGCGCACCAGCTTGACGGCGCGGCATTCCTCCAGCCGCTTGATGCCCATCGCCCAGACCTGTTCGGACAGGCGGTTGATGATTTCGATGCCGGTAAGGTCGCCCTTGTGGACGGTGCGGTCGAAGGTCTGGCCGGCGAACGCCTTCTGGTGGACGGTGCCGTCGGGGTTGCGGTCGAAGAAACAGCCGAACTCGTTCTCCAGTTCGCGGATGCGCACCTGGGCGCCGGCCACCAGCCGCCACGCCAGTTCCTGGTTATTCAGCCACTTGCCGCCCTCGATGGTGTCCATGAAGTGGCGCTCCACCGAGTCCCCCGGCGCCAGCGCCACGTTGTAACCACCCTGGACCATGCGGGTGCAGCCGCACTTGCCCAACAGGCCCTTGACCGCCACCGTCACGTCCAGATCCGGCGCCGCGCGCTTGGCGTGCAGGGCGGCCAACAATCCCGCTCCCCCGGACCCCAGAATCAGGATGTCGGTCTTGATCTCGCGCACCGGCATGGTCATGGCGTAATCCCCATCTTTTCCAGCGCGGCGATGCGGCGCTTCTCGGCATCATCCTTGACCGCGTCGTACAGGCTGCCACCGTGGCTATCCATCGCCACCAGCAGTGGGCCGAAGCCCTTGATGCGGAACTTCCACAGCGACTCCGGGTTCAAATCGTCCAGATCCACGTCCTCGATCTGCTCGATCCAGGTGGTCTCCAGCGCCGCCGTGCCGCCGATGATGGCGAGATACATCCCGCCCAAGTCCTTGAAGGCTTGGCGCGAGTCCTCGCCCAGGCCGCCCTTGCCGATGATCGCCCGCACCCCGTACTGCTCCATCAGGGGGCGGGAGAACCGCTCCATGCGGGCCGAGGTGGTGGTGCCGATGCACACCGGCGCATACCCGGCGGGGTATTCGGGCGACGGCTCCACCTTGCGCACGTTGGGGGCGGTGTGGATCACCGCATGACCGTTCAGGTCGAACCGGGTGGTGCGGCCCCGGTCGAACATGTGGATTTGCGTGGCGTCGCGGATGCCGAACAGGGTGCTCTCCAGCGTCACCCGGTCGCCGATGCGCAGTTTGCGGATGTCCTCCTCGGACACCGGCATGTTGAGGGTATAATCGGCCATGGTCAGAATCCCAGCTCGATGCCGTCCGGCCGCAGCACGGCGGTGGCGCGGCGGGCCGAGTGGCACTGGATGTTGACGGCCACCGGATTCATGGTGATGTGGGTGGCGGCGGTTTCGACGTGAACGGCAAACGCGGTGCCGAAGCCGCCCAGCCCTTGCGGTCCGATGCCCAGGCTGTTCACCGCCTCCGACAACTCATCCTCCAGCTTGGCGCCTTCCGGGTCCTCGCAACGGCTGCCGAGCGGACGGGTGGCCGCGACCTTGGCCAGATGCATGCACAGGTCCGAGGTACCGCCGATGCCGACGCCGACGATGGTCGGCGGGCAGACCCGGCCGCCGGCTTCCATCACCCGGTCGATGACGAAGCGTTTGACCGCGTTGATCCCCTCCGCCGGGATGCACATCCGCAGGAACGAGCCGTTTTCCGAGCCCGAGCCCTTGGGGATCATCTCCAGCTTCAGCGCCTCCGGCTCATCGGAGAAATCGACGTTGATCACCGGCACGTTGCGCCCGGTCGAAGTGTGCTCGTTCTTGCGCGTGATGGGGTGAACCACCGACGAGCGCAGCGGATGCTCCCTAGTCGCTCGCGTCACGCCGCGCGCCAGGGCGGCCTTCAGGTCGATGCCGTCCACCTCCACCCCGCGGCCGATGGTAACGTTGAAGATCGGTACGCCGGTATCCTGACACAGCAGGTTGTCGGTTCGCTCGGCCACCTCGATGTTCTGCACCATGGTGGCGAGCACCGACTGGGCGGTCGGGTTGGTTTCTTCCTTCTGGAGCTTGAAGAAGCCCTGCTTGATGTCGTCGGGCAGCACCTTCAGCGCCCGGATGTAGAGAAGCTTGGCCGTTTCCTCAACGGCGCTTAGATCGACCTTCATTATTGTTTCCTCCCTTTGGGCGTCAGGCGACCAAGGCCACGCCCGAAACCAGAACCAGCGCCAGCAGCACGGTGCGGAACTGCGCCGCCGTGGTGGCGCGATAAAGCTTCACGCCCAGCCAGGCACCCAACAGCAAGCCCGGCAAGGCCACGAGAAACATGCTGCCCACCTTGATGCTGAACAGGCCGGTGGTCGCCAGGGTGACGACGGTCAGCGAGTGCATCGCCAGGATGAACGGCTGGTAGACACCGCGCTGATCGTCCTTGGGCCAGCCGCGCAGATCGCACCATAGGGTGGGCAGGATGCCCGACAGCCCGGCCGCCCCGCCCAGCACGCCCCCGGCCAGGCCGACCAGCCCGTCGGCGCCGCGCCCGCCCGCCGTCACCTTCGGCTGGGTCCGCCGACGCAGCAGCATGAAGCCGGCATAGGCGATCATCAACACGCCGATGGACAGGCGGAATCCCTGCGGATCGACGTGCTTCAGCACCAGAACGCCCAAGGGTACGCCCAGCACGCCGCCGATCAGGAACGGCCACAGCCGCTTGACATCGATGATGCTGCGCAGTTGCACCATGCTCAGCACATGGATGGCGAGGCCCGAGGCGACGATCAGCGGCACTGCCTCCGTCGGTGGCAACAGGTGCAGCCACACCGCCGAGGCGACCAGCGCGAAGGCGAAACCCGACAGGCCGGCGGCCATGGCCGCCAGGAAGCCGCCGCCGATGAACAGGATGAGGTCAATAGACATTGAGCAGGAACCCCAGCCCCACGGCCATGGTCACCCCGGCCGATACCGCCACCAGCGTCTTCTGTTGGCGCCGCCAGCCCAGGAATTCCAGGGCCATCAGGCGCAGGCCGCTGGCAGTATGGGCGGCCAGCGCCAGCACCAGCAGGGTTTCCACCGCCTTCACCAAGGAGTGGTCGGTCCAGCGCAGGAACCCTTCCAGCACCGCCTCCCCCTGGATCGCCCGCGACAGTGCCCAGAAGTGAGCCGGCAGGAACAGAGTCAGCACCAGCCCCGACAGGCGGTGAACCACGAAGGCCAGATACGTCGGATGGCTGCGTGAACGAACGTCAAACATGACACTCCCCCCTCAGAACAGCCCGAGGGCTGCCTGCGTCCCGGCCACCCCGAGGTAGAGCGCGAAGACGAGGCAGGCCATGTCCAGGCTGCGCCCGCGCCACGCC
>DASPMK010000442.1:0-3917 GCA_035627075.1 Azospirillaceae bacterium | reverse complement strand
GTGGGCTCGGCCTCCAGATTGTATTCGGCATGGCGAATGCCCTTGCCAGCCGACATCACCTGGACGTCGCCGGCCTGGGTGCGGCCGCGGTTGCCCAGGTGATCCTCATGGCTGATGGCGCCGGAACGGACGTAGGTGACGATCTCCATGTCGCGGTGAGGATGCGGCGGAAAGCCGGTCCCCGGCTGGATGGTGTCGTCGTTCCACACCCGCAGCACGCCCACGCCCATGCGCGCCGGGTCGTGATAATCGGCAAAACTGAAATGGTAGTGGGCGTCGAGCCAGTCGTTGGCGAAGCGCCCGAGTTTCTCAAAATGCCTGACCTCGATCATCTTACTCTACCCGTGCAGCTTGGTGGCGATCTCGGCGACATGGCGCCCCTGGAAACGCGCCAGTTCCAGTTCGATCTCGCTGGGCATGCGTGAACCGTCGCCGCCGGTGACGGTGCCGGCCCCATAGGGCGAGCCGCCCAGAATCTCGTCCATCCGCATCTGGCCGACGGCCGAATACGGCAGGCCGACGATCACCAGCCCGTGGTGCAGCAGCGTGATGTGGAAGGACAGGATGGTGCTCTCCTGGCCGCCGTGCTGGGTGGCGGCGGAGGTGAAGACGCTGCCGACCTTGCCGATCAGCGATCCCTTGGCCCACAGCCCGCCGGTCTGGTCGAGGAAGTTGCGCATCTGCGCCGCCATGTTGCCAAAGCGGGTCGGCGTGCCGAAGATGATGGCATCGTATTGGGGCAACTCGTCCGGCTGGGCGATCGGCGCATCCTGATCCAGTTTCAAACCGGCCCCCCGGGCCACCTCGGGCGGGATCAGTTCCGGCACGCGCTTGATGGTGACCTCGGCGCCCGGCACCTGCCTTGCCCCCTCGGCGATCGCCCCCGCCATGGTTTCGATGTGGCCGTAGCTGGAATAGTAGAGAACCAGAACCTTTGCCATGAAACACCTCTTCTATTGGCATTACCGACCAAGGAAATAGGGTGTTGCCACGGATCGGGAAATCGCCGATGTTGGCATACATTGTTCTCTCTGAAGCAACAATCGCGACCGGAGTTTAGCCATGGACCGGCTGGACGACCTGATGGCCTTCATCAAGGTGGTGGAAGCGCGGAGCTTCACCGCCGCCGCCGGCAAGCTCGGGATTTCGAAGTCGGTGGTCAGCCGGCGCATGGCCGACCTGGAAAACCGCCTGGGGGCGCGGCTTCTCAACCGCACCACCCGCCAGCTTTCGGTCACCGAGGTGGGCCAAGCCTTTTACCAGCGATGCGTGCGCATCGTCGCCGACCTGGAGGAGGCCGAGCGGGCGGTGACCGACCTGCACGGCGCCCCACGCGGGACGCTGAAGCTCTCGGCGCCGATGTCGTTCGGTCGCAAGCATCTGGCCCCGGCGGTGGCGGTGTTCCTTGAGCGGCACCCGTCGATCGAGATCGAGCTGGAACTGAACGACCGCTTCGTCGATCTGGTGGACGAGGGCTACGATCTTGCCATTCGCATCGGCCGGTTGAAGGATTCGACGCTGATCGCGCGGCGGTTGGCGCCGTCGCTGCGGGCGGCGGTCGGCTCGCCCGATTACTTCCGCCGCCACGGCACGCCGGAGACACCCGACGACCTGACACGGCACAACTGCCTCATTTACACCAACACGCCGCTGAGCGAGCAATGGGCGTTCCGCGTCAACGACGAGGTGCGGCCGGTACGGGTGGCGGGCAACCTGAAGGCCAACAACGGCGACATGCTGCGCGAGGCGGCCATCGCCGGCATGGGCGTCGTGGTGCTGCCCACCTTCCTGGTGGGTGACGCGCTGGCCTCGGGGGAACTGGCCTGCGTGTTGAGCGAGTATACGATCAGCGAGGCGTCGGTGAATGCGGTATACCCGCACTATCGCCACCTGTCGCCGAAGGTGAGGGTATTCGTGGACTTTCTCGCCGCGCGCTTCGGGCCGCATCCCTATTGGGACACGGCGGTGCCGGAGGTGGCGGCGGGTTTTAAACCCGGCCTTACCGAACTCTCGCCCGCCGCGGCTGTTTCACCTTCGTTAAGGAGGCAAACATGAAGGGCTCACCTCGCAGCATCTGGCTTTCCTGGGCCAACCGTGCGGCCAGCTATTGGACCAGTGCCGTCACCGCGGCGACCCGGCGCCATCAGTCGGCCATTTTGAAGGCACCGACGCCGGGGGCGTCGAACGTGAAGGCACCAACACCGGGGGCGTCAAAGCCCAGGAGCAGGTCCGGAAAGCGGAAAGCCACGTAACGGCGAAGCTCGGGACACCCCCGCCTTTACTCGTCGTCGCGCCCCTCGGCGGGCCGGCGGCCGAAGGCGCGGGAGTTCAGAGCGGCAAGGAAACTCGTTGGCTGGCTGGGCTGCGAACGCGGCGCCGGACCGGGAATGGAACCGGGGGGCCGCGCCTTCATGTCGTTCAGCAGGCCCGACACGCGGCCACGCAGCTTCATCGTTTCCTGGACCGCCTCCTCGGCGTCCTCGGCGATCTTGACCCGCAATTCCGGGTCCAGCGTCATGAAGGCCCGGCTGGCGAAGTCGAACGCCGGCTGCGACTTGGTCGCCAGCACCTGCCGCAAGGCTTTCGACACCAGCACCGTGTCCAGAATGGTGGGGCCGGAAACCTTGTCCAGCACGTCGGCCAGGATGCTGATGGCCTGAAGGGTATTGCTGTCCTCTAGCGACAGATTTTCCATGGCACTATCCCTGTGACGGCCCCTGTGACGGCTGGCTCGTGCTTATTGCTGGCCGGCATAGTACGTCATCCGATATTGCGTGTCACCCCGCCCCTGCGGAAATCCCCGTATTGGCCCACCGGCCCACCGTCCCGGAATCCCCTTTTTGCTACAACACGATACCTGGAGAACCCCATAGGGTGATATTGGGATTGAGGAGGCGTCGACGGATCGGCGCCCAGTCCCCGGAGCCCCCTCCATGTCGGAAGCCTTGTCGGACGCCCGCCACATCCATCGCATCGCGCGCACCGCGTCGCACACCGCGCCGTCGGCCCTCCTCGACAGCGACTCCGGCCTCGCGGAACTGACCTGGTCCCTCCAACTTCTGCGCACAACGCGCATCCGGGTTTCCTTGTTCCGCTTCGTGGCCGCAGAGCCGGTCGGACGCCTGCCCGAGTGGGCTTTCGCCCCCAAGGGCCTCGTCGGCCATTTGCCGGACGGCTCGCTGGCCTTGATGCTGATCGGCGAGGAGAGCGAGGACGACCCTCTGGCCCGCGACGTCATGGTGAGCCTGCGCCGGGCGCTGGTGGCGCTGGACAGCCCGGCCGCCGCCGCCCCCATCGAGATTGCCGCCCTTCATCGGCCAGCCGACCTGATCGGCGAGCCGGAAGAGGCGTTGCTGCACCTGTTGGCGCTGCCGACGCGGACCATCGCCCCGCAAACGGTGGCTCCGATCGCCCTGAAGGCGGCCTGAGCCACCTCCCGGACCGCATACCGTTCCGTCGGCAGACTTGCCCGCCCACGTTCCCCGTGGGCGGGCTTTTTTTGAGGCGCCTTACCGCTCCGCCAACAGATGGATGCCGGGACGCTCCATCCCATCGGGAACCGGAGGGCGGGCGACCAGGGCGCCGTCGGGCCGGATGGCCACGCCATGCCCCGAGGGGGAACCGGCCTGCCAGCGATCGGCATAGGCGCTGCCGTCGGAAAAGCGCAGAATGCCGCCGCCGTTGACGTACTGGCCGTCCCCCGCCCCCTCGTACCGCGAGCCGTCGGAATAGGTGAGGACCACGTTGGACATCAGTATGCGGTCGCTTTCGTGGCGGGCGAAGATCAAGGTGCCGTCGCCCAGCGTCAACGTCCCGTAGCCGTGGCGCATGCCGTTCAGGAACTCACCCTCATACAGGCAGCACTGGCCAACGCCGCTGAAATCGTCGACGAAGCAGTCGATGGAACCGCGCCCGTT
>DASPMK010000441.1:0-5442 GCA_035627075.1 Azospirillaceae bacterium | reverse complement strand
TTCACCAGTTGGTCCTGGGCGACGGCGCGAGCCGTGTCGTCGAAGTAGATCATGACGTTGCGGCAGACCACCAGATCGAAACCGGCCGCCGGGGGCGTGGGCGCCATCAGGTTGTAGGGCTGGAAGCGCACCACTCGCCGCACACCGTCGCGCACCCGCCGAAAGCCCGGCCGCGGATCCTGCTCGAACCATGTCTCATGGCCCGGCGGCAGGTCGCGGAACGGCCCCAACCCCTCGCCGCCGTAGACGCCGGCCACGGCATGGGTCACCGCCCGTTGCGACAGGTCGGTGCCCAGCACCTCCACCTGCCAGGACGAGGCGATGCCGCCGTCCTCGGTGCGCGCCGCCTCGCCCAGGCGCCCCAGCGCTTCGAACGCCACCATGGCCAGCGAATAAGGCTCCTCGCCGGTGGCACAGCCGGCACTCCACAGCCGCAACGTCCGGTCGCCGCCCGCCCTCCGGGTGGCGATGATCTCGGGCAGGACGGTGTCGCCCAGGAAGGCGTGAAAGGGCAGGTCGCGGAAGAAATAGGTTTCGTGGATGGTCAGGGGCTCGATCACCGACTGCCACTCCAACGCCTCGGCGGGCAGCGCCTCCAGCCGGCTTACCCACTCCTCCAACCCGCCAACCGGACGCAGCACCAGTTGGCGGGCCAGCTTGCGCGGCAAGGAACGGTCGAGCCGGATGCCGGTGCGATCCCCCAGCGCCGCCACCAATCGGGCGGTATAGGCGTCCAGGGCCGGATCGGCCGGACGGGACGGGGCAGGAAAGGCGGCGGCCATGGGTGCTTCAGCCCACTTGGAACCGGCTGGCTTGGCGCCGTGTCTCGTCGGCCAGCCGGGAGAGCTGGACCATGGTGGCGGTGATCTCCTCCGAGGCCGCCGCGTTCTTCGACGCCACGTCGCGGATGCTGTCGACGTTGGCTTCGATGTCGCGGGCGGTGGCCTGCTGCTCGTCCATGGCGACGGCAATGGACTGGAACATCCGGTCAAGCTGGGCCACGCGGTCGGCCAGATCGTCCATCATGCGGCCGACCGCCGCGGTAACGGTCATGCCCTCGTCCGACAAGGTGGCCGCCGCCTCGATGATCTCGCGGATCTGCTGGGTCGACTGCACCGCGTTGTCGGCCAGCTTGCCCACCTCCTCGGCCACCACCTCGAAGCCGCGGCCGTGCTCGCCGGCCCGCGCCGCCTCGATCGAGGCGTTGACCGACAGGATGTTGGTCTTGACCGCGATCTGGGTGATGGCCTCGGTGATGCGGCCGACGCGCCGGCTGTTCTCGGCGATGGTCTGGGCCACGGTCAGCAGCCGCGCCATGTCGTCCTTGCCCTTGGCGGCGAACTCGGCCGCCGCCTTGACCATGTCGGAGGCGCTGCGCGTGCTGTCCGACACCGACGAGATCGCCTGCGCCGACTGGCCCACGGCGGCGGCGACCTGATCCAGGTCCTCGGTCTGCGTCAAGGCACCGTCGGCCACATGGCTCACGGCGGTGGAGGCCTCGCCGGCCGCGACCGCCACCTGGGTGGCTTGATCGCCGATATCGCGGAAGGTGGCGCCGGTTTCCTGCAACAGCCGCACCATGTCGGCGTAGGCGCCCTGGAACTCCACGGAGTCACCGGCCTCGACCACCTCGGTGGCCCCCGACAGGCGGCGCATTTCCTTTTGCAGGGCGTGCAGCACGCCGATGACGTTGGCGATGGCGACGCCGATGTCGCCCAACTCGTCGCGCCGGCCCAGGCACGGCACCGCGACCTCCAGTTCGCCGCGCGACAGGCTGAGCATGGTGCCGGTAACGGCGGTGATCGGCCGCGTCAAGCCCCGGCCGATGAAGACGGCGAACAACACGCCCAAGGCCACCACCACCGCCGTGCCGGTGGCGAGGAAGGCGCTGGCATCGGCCCGGCCCTTTTCGCGCACCGCCTCCAACTGGGCGACGGCGTCCGCCACCCGGTCGCTGACGATGGCCGCCGCCTGCATCATCGCTTCGCGGGCCTTGGCCTGACGGTCGGTCAGTTGGACAAGGTCGCCGAACTCCACGTCCACCGCCTTGGCCGCTTTTTCCAGGGCGTCCAGCAGGTTGACGCTGTCGGCGTCGGTCAGGAGCGGGCGGGCCTTGTCGAGCTGGCTCAGCGATATCGCGACGGCGCCGAACACCGCCCCCGGGCCGGCGTCCGAGCCGTCCAGCAGGTATTCGCGCACGCCCAGCAGCGCCGCCTGGGACTCGCGGACCAGACGGCCGACGATGTCGCGCAGCCTGGTCCGCTGGTCGAACTCGGCGCGCACCGCCTCAACCGTGGACGCCTCGCCCACGACCCCGGAATCCTGGGCCTTGTCGCCCAGGTTGGTGGCGACCCGCTTCAGCTCGGACGTGCTGCGTGTCACGGTTTGCAGGGTGTTGCGCTTGGCGTTCTGAAGAGTGACGTAGTTGTCGAAGGCAGTGCGATAGCCATCGAGCGCCGGCAGCACGTCGCGGATCGCCGCCGCTCCGGGCGCGTCCGCCAGATCGTCGCGCAAGGACACCACCTCGGTCTTCAGCTTGTCGGTCAGCTGCCGCACCCGGTCGGCGGCGGGCAGGTCGCCATCGAGCGCGAACCGCGCCTCCTCTATGCGGGCAAGCTTGAGAGTGGCATCCAGGCTGGCGGTACGGCTGGCTTGCCCGACACGGTCCGCGTAGGTTGCCAACGCATTCCATCCAACGAGGGCGACCACAACCGTGAGTAGGATGATGGTGGCAAAGCCGAGAAAAATGCGCGCACCGATTTTCATGGGGCAAGTCCTGGCGGAGCGTGAAAGCCGCTCGAATACGAAATGATCCTACTGGACTCCCGGCCCCTTTGCCAGAGCCGGTTGTCACGCCGCGAAAGTATGAACGAACTGCTGGCGCCGCGGCGTTTTGGAGGAATGGACGGCCGCTGACATTGGTCAGGGGCCGTCCCCGCCTTACGTCCCATTGTACCGGTCAGCGGCCAGAAAATATTGAGCAGGGCCATTGCCCCAACGAGAGGTTCGCATGACCAGCGAAGTCTTCGCCGACAGCATCGGTGAAATCACGGTGACCGGCGCAATCGTCCGCCTGGATCTGTTCGCCCTGTCTCCGACCGAGCGCGATATCGATAACAACCCCAGGCAGGTATTCCGGCAGCGCCTGATCCTGCCGATCGAATCCTTTATGAGCGCCTACGAACTGATGGAGCGCGTCGCCCGCGAACTGATCGACAACGGAGCGGTGCAACGCTCCGGCAACGCTCCGGCAACGCCCGCCCGGCCGCGTGCCTCGCCCAACTTCAGTTGAAAATCCCGCCACCCCCCACACCGTTTTCGGTGCCTGGTGGTTGTGGACGGCGCCTTCGGGCGCCGTCCGCATGACGAGAGCGTTCACGGGCCGTAATCCCTTCATCCAAAGGCTTAAGCGTCTAAGCCTTAGGCGTCGTACCGCTTGATCGTGAATGGTCTGGCGGTGAAGCCGGGTGGTACAGTCTCTCATCAAAACACGCCGTCATGCAAGCCACCGGCCATTGCCGGCGCGCGGTCGAACCTTGCCCTGGCGTCGCCGGGAAACGGAGAGGGATATGGACACCAGCGCGTATCTGGTCCCCAAGGCTACCAGCAAGCGGCGGCCCACATCGTTTACCGGAAGCCTCGACACCACGCTGACCGCCGAAGCGGCCATAGACCCGGCCGCATTGGCAACCGCCGCCGTGGCCACCTACGGCCTGTGGAGCGCCGCCATGACGCCCGCCGTGGCCAACGATCCCGACGCCGACGCCGTGGAACTGGGGATGAAGTTCACCGCCACTACCGCCGGCAGCATCACCGGCCTCCGCTTCTACAAGGGAGCGCAGAACACCGGCACCCATACCGGCAGCCTGTGGACATCCACCGGCGCCAGACTCGGTACGGTAACCTTCACGAATGAAACCACTTCGGGCTGGCAGACGGCGACCTTCGTCACCCCCATCACCATTACCGCCAACACCACTTATGTCGCCTCGTATTTTGCGCCCAAAGGCCATTATTCGGTCAACGACGGTTATTTTTCCTCGACTTACCGCAACGGGCCGCTGACCGCTCCGGCCGGCGCCAACGGCGTCTACACCTACTCCAGGACCAGCGCGTTCCCGACCGGCAGTTATCAATCCTCCAATTACTGGGTGGATGTGGTGTTCCAGCCGACGACACCCATTGCCAACCAGGCCCCGACGGCAACCAACGACAGCGGCTTTTCCACCACCGCCGGAATGGCGTTGCGCCTATCGACAGGCGTGCTGCTGGCCAACGACAACGACCCGGACGGCGATACCCTGACCGTCACCGGCGTAACCGCCGCCAGCGGCGGCACCGTGACCCTGGATGCCGCCGCCAAGGAGGTGGTGTTCACTCCCAATGCCGGTTTCACCGGCACCGCCAGCTTCTCCTACGCCGTGTCGGATGGTTACGGCGCCACCGCCAGCGCCTCGGTCGGTGTCAGCGTCAATCCCGCCGGCACCGCCAACGCCATCGTGCTGGAAAACCGGAAGGCGGGCAGCCCGCGCGGCGAATGGGACATCACGGGCGGCGGATCGACCAACATCCAGGGCTTCGCCGCCGACATGAGCGTGAACCTGGGCCAGACCGTCGATTTCAAGATCAAGACCGATTCAACCAACTACCGCATCGACATCTACCGCCTGGGCTATTACGGCGGCGACGGCGCGCGCAAGGTGGGAACCCTTCAAAAGCAACTGGGTGCCGCCCAGGTACAGCCGAACGCCATCGTCGACGGCGCCACCGGCCTGGTGGACGCGGGCAACTGGAATGTGTCCGCCTCATGGGCGGTGCCGGGCGACGCGGTGTCGGGCGTCTACGTCGCCAAGCTGGTGCGCCAGGACGGGGTAACCGGCGCCAGCCACATCCCGTTCATCGTCCGCAACGATGCTGCCAAGGGCGGTGTGGTGTTCCAGACCGCCGATACCACTTGGCAGGCCTACAATACCTGGGGCGGCAAGAGCCTGTATTACGACGCCGCCACCGGCGGGCGGGCCTACAAGGTCAGCTACAACCGCCCCTTCACCAACCGGGGCGATACCACCGGCACTACCGGGCCGCGCGACTTCCTGTTCGACTCCGAGTATCCGATGATCCGCTGGCTGGAAGCCAACGGCTACGACGTCTCTTACATCTCCGGTCTCGACACCGACCGCAACGGCTCGTTCCTCCTGAACAACAAGCTGTTCCTGTCGGTGGGCCACGATGAATACTGGTCGGGTCAACAGCGCGCCAATGTCGAGGCGGCGCGCGACGCCGGCGTCAACCTCGCCTTCCTCGCCGGCAACGAGATGTTCTGGAAAACGCGGTGGGAGGCAGCCATCGACGGCTCGGGCAAGCCCTACCGCACCCTGGTCTGCTACAAGGAAACCCACGCCGACGCCAAGATCGATCCCAGCGCGGAGTGGACCGGTACAT
>DASPMK010000440.1:0-10655 GCA_035627075.1 Azospirillaceae bacterium | reverse complement strand
TTCGCAGGGCCGGGGCTGGTGGACGCGGTACGCTCAGGCTCCGGGTTCAGGGAGCCGGGCAATCCGAAATCGACCAGTTGAACATGCTCCACGCGATTGAGATCGACCAACGGCTGCACCTTGATGGCGCGCTCGCCCACGGCACTGACGACACCGATCGGCAGACCGGCCGGGAACAAGCCGCCGTGCCCCGAGGTGACTACCCGATCCCCCACCGAAACCGGCGCTTCCGGCGGCAAGTACATAAGCCGCGGCTGATCGGAATTGTCGCCCGCCAGCATCGCCTTCTGGCGGGAGGATTCGAGCATCACCGGGATACGGGCGTTGATGTCGGTAACCAGCAGGATGCGCGACGACCACTCGCCCACCTCCACCACGCGGCCGATCATGCCGGTGCCGGCCATGGCGGCTTGGCCCGTGCGCACGCCCTCGCGCTTGCCGGCCAACACCACCAGCGTACGCATGAACGACCCGCCCGGGGCGGAAATGACACGCCCGGTGATGAAGCTCAGCGCCGGATCGGGATGGTAATGCAGCAGCGAGCGTAAGCTGTTGTTTTCGGCCTCCAGCCGCAACGCCGCCTGTTTCCACTGCATCAGGATGGCGTTCTCGCGCCGCAGTCGCTCGCTCTCCTCGTGCGCGTTCTTCAGCGCCACGGCAGATTCGACGAAGCGGGCCGCCGTGGCGGCGGGCCGGGCGATAGCCTCCATGATCGGGGCGAAGCCGTCGATGACGCGGGCGCGCACACCGTCCACCAGGACGGCATCGACCTTGCCGACCATCATCAGCGCGATGGACAGCAGAACCAGCAGCATGAACGAAAACCGCTGGATCAGGGCCCGAAGCGGGGCGGCGATACGCGCCACGGGTCTGGCGGAGCGTGTTTTCACGGACCCTTCCCGATCACCAAGTCAACATAGCGCCATGGGCTTAGGCGGTTGCCGGTAGGAACAGCCTACGTCGAAGGCAACCTACCTCGCCCGAGAGAAATACACGATTCAGTACATGCTGACCAAGACGTTTCTGAGCGTCTTCATTTCCTCCAGTGCCCGCCCGGTGCCGAGCGCCACGCACGACAGCGGGTCGTCGGCAATGGACACCGGCAGGCCGGTGGCATGGCGCAGCACAAGGTCGAGGTTGCCCAGCAGCGCGCCACCGCCGGTGAGCACGATACCCTTGTCGACAATGTCGGCGGCCAACTCCGGAGCGGTGTGCTCCAGCGCCACCTTCACCGCCTCTATGATGGCCGACACCGGTTCGGCCAGACTCTCGGCGATCTGGCGCTCGGAAATGATCAACTCCTTGGGCACGCCGTGCATCAGGTCGCGACCCTTGATCTCCATGATGCGGCCTTCGCCGTCCTCCGGCGGACAGGCGGAGCCGATTTCCTTCTTGATGCGCTCGGCCGAGCCCTCGCCCACCAGCAGATTATGAGTGCGGCGGATGTAACCGATGATGGCTTCGTCCATCTTGTCGCCGCCCACGCGCACAGAGCGCGAGTAGACGATGCCGCCCAGCGACAGCACGGCCACCTCGGTGGTGCCGCCGCCGATATCGACGACCATCGAGCCCGTGGGCTCGGTCACCGGCAGGCCGGCGCCGATTGCCGCCGCCATCGGCTCCTCGATCAGGAAAACCTTGCGGGCGCCGGCCGACTCGGCCGACTCCTGGATGGCGCGGCGCTCAACGGCGGTGGAGCCCGACGGCACGCAGATGATCACCTGCGGGCTGGCGAAGCTGCGCCGATTGTGAACCTTGCGGATGAAGTGCTTGATCATCTCCTCGGCGACTTCGAAGTCGGCGATGACGCCGTCGCGCAGAGGACGGATGGCCTGGATGTTGCCCGGGGTCCGGCCAAGCATCATCTTGGCCTCGTCGCCCACCGCCAGCACCTGCTTGCGGCCGCGTACGGTAGCGATGGCCACCACGGACGGCTCATTCAGGACAATGCCCCGCCCCTTGACGTAGACGAGGGTATTGGCCGTGCCAAGGTCGATGGCCATGTCGGCCGACAGCGCGCCGAGCAGTCTGTTAAACATGGATCGGGCTAACTCTTCATCCGGTTGAAACGGTCGCCCGAAGGGCTACGTCGTTGGTAGGACGACCGTTATCTGTTCCTTAGATCAACCGCCCCCGACTCTCAAGGGGAGAGTGCGCCGGGAGCGGTCTTCTGACGCTTGGTCAGCAATTTGTTTAAGGCATGGATATAGGCACGGGCCGAGGCGACCAGCGTATCGCTGTCCGCTCCCTGGCCGTTTACGGTCTTGCCATCCTCCTCCAGCCGCACGGTGACCTCGGCCTGGGCGTCGGTGCCGGCGGTGACGGCGTGGACCTGATAGAGTTGCAGTCGCGCTTCGTGCGGGAACAGCGCCTTGATGCCGTTGAAGGTGGCGTCCACCGGCCCGCCGCCCGTGGCGCGCACCGCTTTCGAGTCGCCGTCGATCTCCAGCGTGATCCACGCCTCCTGCGGGCCTTCCGACCCGGCGATGACACGCAAGGACTGGAAGCGGATGCGGTCGTTGGCGTGCATCTGGTCATCCACCAGCGCCACGATGTCCTCGTCGAAGACGTCCTTCTTCTTGTCCGCCAAATCCTTGAAGCGGCGGAAGGCGTCCTCGAAGGCATTGTCGCCCAACTCGTAGCCCAGCTCCTTCAGCTTGGCGCGGAAGGCGTTGCGGCCGGAGTGCTTGCCCATCACCAGAGTCGAGCGGTTCAGCCCCACCGACTCCGGCGTCATGATCTCGTAGGTCTGAGCGTTCTTCAGCATGCCGTCCTGGTGGATGCCCGATTCGTGGGCAAAGGCGTTGGCGCCGACGATCGCCTTGTTGGGCTGGACCACGAAGCCGGTAATGGTCGAAACCAGCCGCGAGGCCCGCATGATGTTCTCGGTCCTGATGCCGGTGGTGAACGGCATGGCGTCCTGGCGCGTGCGCAACGCCATGACGATCTCCTCCAGCGCGGCGTTGCCGGCGCGCTCACCCAGGCCGTTGATGGTGCACTCGATCTGCCGGGCGCCGTTGACCACCCCCGCCAATGAGTTGGCGACGGCGAGGCCCAGGTCGTTGTGGCAGTGGACCGACAGGATGGCCTTGTCGATGTTGGGCACGCGGTCGATCAGCATTTTGATCAGCGCGCCATATTCCTCCGGCACGCCGTAGCCGACGGTATCGGGAATGTTGATGGTGGTGGCGCCGGCCTTGATGGCGGTCTCCACGCAGCGGCACAGAAAATCGGGCTCGGTGCGCGAGCCGTCCTCGGCCGACCACTCCACGTCGTCCACCAGATTGCGTGCAAAGCCGACGCTTTCGGCCACCGCATCGTGAACCTTCTCCGGCTCCATCTGCAGCTTGTACTTCATGTGCAGCGGGCTGGTGGAGATAAAGGTGTGAATGCGCTTCCGGGGGGCCGACCGCAAGGCCTCGGCGCAACGCTCGATGTCGCGCTTGTTGGCGCGCGCCAGACCGGCGATGGTGGAATTCCTGACGACGCCCGCCACCTCGCGCACCGCCTCGAAGTCGCCGATCGACGCGATGGGGAACCCGGCCTCGATCACGTCGACGCCCATCTCCTCCAGCACCAGCGCGATCCGCACCTTTTCCTCCAGGTTCATGGAGGCGCCGGGCGACTGCTCGCCATCACGTAGCGTGGTGTCGAAAATGATGACGCGGCCGGCGGAGGGGACGGGCAGATCGGGCGTGCTCATGGACGGTTCCTTGGCAAAGGCATCGGGCACACGGGATGGCGGGGGAACGCCAGCGACCGCCAAAGCCGCGCCACCCTTGCCCAAAACAGTTAACAAAGCCTGAAAAGCGTCAAATCGGACCGCCTGTCAAGCCTTTCCACCCGCCCCTTCGCCGCTCTCTTCGGTCAGAGCCTCGATCCGGCCGCGGTCGGCGAGAACCAGGGCGGAGCCCCGCCGCCATAACAGCTCATTGCGCATTAATTGGCCGAGCGCGCGCCCCACCACGTCCGTCGTCGTGCCGGCCCACAGCGCCAGATCGCGATGCCGCGGCACCGGCGTAATGATCCAGATAGCGCTTCCCAGCGCCTCGGGTCGGGCCAGCCGCAGGAGTTCCTGGTAGACGCGTTTGACACCGGAGTACAGCGCCAACCGGGTGATGAGGTGGTCCGAATGCCGGATGATCTCGGCAAAGCGGTTCAGCATCGCGAAGGCCAGTGACGGGTGCGTCTGCACCGCCTCCAAAAACACCTCGTGCGGGCAGACAACCAGAATCGAATCTCTCAGCGTCTCGACATCGGCCGAACGGGGGCGCCCGTCCACGGCCGCCAGATCGCCGAACAGGTCGCCCGGCCCGCATTCGGCAAGCGCCACGCGGAAGCTTTGCTGCTCATGGTGGAAGATGCGCACCCAGCCGGAGACGATGAAATAGACCGCCGTGTCGGGCTCGTCGCGGCGAACCACCAGGGTGTTGGCGGGCACCGCAAGCCAGCGCGACGCCTGCTCCATCGCGGCGACGTCGGCTGCCGGCACGCCGGTCAGCAGCGGGCACCCCCCCAGCCCTTCCAGCGCCTGGGCACGGTCGATAATCCTGATTCCTCCGGCCCCGGTCACAGCCAAGTCCACCATGCCCCTCCGAACCGGTCGTCACCGGTTTCGCCAGCGAGTGGAAATTGAATTAGCTTTTCAGAAATACTCGCCAGCGGCAAGGGGGGACAAAAACGATACAGCCCCCCGTCCTTGCGGACGGAGGGCTGCGACGAAGCGATTGGCCCGAAGGCCGATTATTGGACTTAGTTCTTCGACTTATCGACGAGGCGGCGCTCGGCGATCCACGGCATCATGGCGCGCAGCTTCTCGCCCACGTTCTCGATCGGGTGCTCGGCCTCGCGGCGACGGGTGGCCTTGAAGTTCGGCTGGCCGACCTTGCACTCCAGCATCCAGTCGCGGACGAAACGGCCGGACTGGATATCTTCCAGCACGCGCTTCATCTCGGCCTTGGTCTCAGCCGTCACGATGCGCGGGCCGGTCTTGTAGTCGCCGTACTCGGCGGTATTGGAGATCGAGTAGCGCATGTTGGCGATGCCGCCCTCATACATGAGGTCGACGATCAGCTTCACCTCGTGCAAACACTCGAAGTAGGCCATCTCCGGAGCGTAGCCGGCTTCGGTCAGCGTCTCGAAGCCAGCCTGGATCAGGCGCGACAGACCGCCGCACAGCACGGCCTGCTCACCGAACAGGTCGGTCTCGCACTCTTCTTTGAAGGAGGTTTCGATGATGCCGGCGCGGCCGCCGCCGTTGGCCGAGGCGTACGACAGCGCGATCTCAAGGGCGTTGCCCGAGGCATTTTGGTATACGGCGACGAGGGAAGGCACGCCGCCGCCACGCTGATACTCGGAGCGCACGGTGTGGCCGGGGCCCTTCGGCGCGACCATGAACACGTCGAGGTCGGCGCGCGGCTCGATCAGGCCGAAGTGGATGTTCAGGCCGTGGGCGAAGACCAGCGAAGCACCCTGCTTCATATTCGCGGCGAGGTGGTCCTTGTAGAGGTCGGCCTGCAGCTCGTCGGGGGTGAGGATCATCACCACATCCGCCCAACGCGCGGCCTCGCCCGGCTCCATGACCTTGAAGCCGGCGCCTTCCGCCTTCTTGGCGCTGCCCGAGCCGGGACGCAGAGCCACCACGATGTCCTTGACGCCGCTGTCGCGCAGATTGTTGGCGTGGGCATGGCCCTGACTGCCGTAGCCGACGATGGCGACCTTCTTGGATTTGATCAGGTTAACGTCGGCATCACGATCGTAGTAGACGCGCATGGCGGTGCTTTCCTTGATGGTTCGAAACTGACAAATGGCTGCGGGTGGGGCCGGCCGCGCTCAGAAGCCGCCCGATCCGCGCGACATGGCTACCACGCCGGTACGGCTCGCCTCAACCATCCCGAGTTGGGTCATGAGGTCGATGAAGCGGTTGAGGTCTTCGGTGGCGCCGGTCAGCTCGAACACAAAGGAGTTCAACGTGGCGTCCACCACCTTGGCCTTGAAGATGTCGGCGATGCGCAGCGCTTCGATTCGCTTCTCGCCGGTGGCCACCACCTTGACCAGCAGCAGCTCGCGCTCCACGCACGGCCCCTCGTCGGTCAGGTCGTGAACGCGATGCACCGGCACCAGCCGCGACAGTTGCGCCTTGATCTGCTCGACCACCATGCGGGTACCCGAGGTGGCGATGGTGATGCGGCTGACGTGCTGGGCGTTGTCGACCTCGGCCACCGTCAGGCTTTCGATGTTGTAGCCGCGGCCCGAGAACAGGCCGATCACCCGCGCCAGAACGCCGGGTTCGTTGTCCACCAGCACGGCGATGATGTGTTTTTCAATCTTTTGGTCCAAGGCAGTCCACTCCGAAATAATTCCTCGAAAGGCGCCGCCGGCGGAAGCTCCAGCCGGCGGCCAATTCCCAGGGCGATCAGACGAGCACCATGCCCTCGTCGCCGATGGCGCTGCCGATGTTTTCCGGCCGACCGATCAGCATCTCGTTGTGGGCGCAGCCCGACGGGATCATGGGGAAGCAGTTCTCGGTCTGCTCCACCGCGACGTCGACGACGACCGGCCTGTCCACCGCCATCATCTCGTTGATGACCTCGTCCACCTCCTCGACCTTGGTGGCGCGCAGGCCGACGCAGCCGAATGCCTCCGCCAGCTTGACGAAGTCCGGCAGGGCCGCCGAGTAGCTTTCGGAGTAGCGTCCGCCGTGCAGCAGTTCCTGCCACTGGCGGACCATGCCCATGTACTGGTTGTTCAAGATGAACACCTTGACCGGCGCGCGGTACTGCACCGCCGTCGAGAGTTCCTGGATGTTCATCATGATCGAGGCCTCGCCGGCCACGTCCACCACCAGGGCGTCGGGGTGGGCCATCTGCGCGCCGATGGCCGCCGGCAGACCGTAGCCCATGGTGCCGAGGCCGCCCGAGGTCAGCCAGTGGTTGGGCTCTTCGAAGCGCAGGAACTGCGCGGCCCACATCTGGTGCTGGCCGACCTCGGTGGTGATGAAGGTGTTCCGGCTCCGGGTCAACTCGCGTAGACGCTCCAGCGCGTACTGCGGCTTGATAACCTTGTCGGTGCGCTCGTAATAGAGGCAGTCGCGGCGGCGCCATTCGTCGATCTGCGCCCACCACGCCTTGATCGCCGCCTGGTCGGGGCGCTTCTGCTTGGCCTTCCAGATGCGCATCATGTCTTCGAGCACATGGGCGGTGTCACCCACCACGGCCACGTCCACGGCGACGCTCTTGTTGATCGACGACGGGTCGATGTCGATGTGGATTTTCTTGGAATTGGGCGAGAACGCCGCCAGCTTGCCGGTGATGCGGTCATCGAAGCGGGCGCCGATACAGATCATCACGTCGCAGCCGTGCATGGCCAGATTGGCCTCGTACGTGCCGTGCATGCCCAGCATGCCGAGGAACTGCCCGTCGGACATGGGATAGCCGCCCAGGCCCATCAGGGTCGAGGTGATGGGGAAGCCGGTCGTCCGCACGAACTGGGTCAGCAGCTTGGACGCCATCGGGCCGGAGTTCACCACGCCGCCGCCGGTGTAGAAGATCGGCCGTTTGGCGTTGGCCAGCAACTCGACCGCCTCCTCGACCTTCGACAGCTCGGGCTTGACCTGCGGGCGATAGGTCTTGTGCTTGACCTCGTGCGGCGGCAGATAAACGCCTTCGTTGAACTGCACGTCCTTCGGCAGGTCGATCAGCACCGGGCCGGGACGGCCGGTGCGCGCCACGTAGAAGGCTTCGTGCAGCGTGCGGGCAAGCTGGTTAACGTCCTTGACCAGATAGTTGTGCTTGGTGCAGGGCCGGGTGATGCCGGTGGTATCGGCCTCCTGAAAGGCATCATTACCGATAAGCTGGGTCGGCACCTGACCCGACAGGCACACCAGCGGGATGCTGTCGCACAGCGCGTCCAGCAGCCCCGTCACGGCGTTGGTGGCGCCGGGGCCCGAAGTCACCAGCACGCAGCCCACCTTGCCGGTGGAGCGGGCGTAGCCTTCGGCGGCATGAACCGCCGCCTGCTCGTGGCGGACAAGAACATGGCGAAGATCGTTCTGCTTGAACAGGGCGTCGTAGATCGGAAGTACGGCGCCGCCGGGATAACCGAAAATCACTTCGACGCCCTGATCCTTCAGGGCCTTGATGACGATTTCCGCACCGGTCAGCATCTCTTCAGGCATGTCGCGCAACCTTCATCCGTCGTTCGTCTTTTCCGCCTTGGCGCACAGCTTTTCTCACCCTTGGTGATAGGCCAAGCGGTCGGAGGAGGCAAACTACGCGGAAGGGTCTCGGAGGTCAACCGCTTTCGCGAATTATCGAAATAATTTTTTGCGATAGACTTTCCGAATATTGCTCACGAAAAATCGAGCGCGCCGCGACCGCCGCCCCCGCCGATCGCCCGATCACCTGATGCCGGAACCACGTCCCCTGCCGTTTGGCATAGCGCCGTGTCGCCTGCTGCGCCAGCCGAACCGCATCCCCCCGCGTCAATTCACCGCGCAGGCAGGCCCGCAGTTCCGGCAGGCCCAGTGCCTTGGCGGCGGGCAGGTCGGGAGCCAGGCCGATCGCCTCCATCGCCTGCACCTCCTCCGGCGCGCCGGCCTCCATCATGGTCAGGAAACGACCGTTGCAGGCGGCATACAGGGCCTCGCGCGGCGGGTCGAGGACGAAAACCAGGAACCGCAGTCCCTCGGGCGCGTTGCCGGACTGCTCCTGCCACGCCGACAGCGGTCGGCCGGTCGCCTCCAGCACCTCCCATGCCCGGACCAGCCGTTGGGTGTCGCCGGCGAACAGGCGGGCCGCGGCGGGATCGCGGGCGACCAGCTCGGCGCGGAACGCCTCGCCGCCCAACGCCCGGTGCCGCTCGCGGGCAACGTCACGCACCGCCTCCGGGACCGACGGGATGTCGGCCAGCCCCTCCATCAGCGCGCGCAGGTACAGCCCCGTGCCGCCCACCACCACCGGCAGCCTCCCCTGCCCCGCCGCCGTCCGGATCTCGGCGAGCGCCAGATCCCGCCAGCGCGCCGCCGAGCATCGCTCCGTCACCGGCAACGCGCCATACAGCCGGTGCGGCACGCGGGCCTCATCCTCGGAGGTCGGCCGAGCGGTCAGCACCCGCATCTCGCGGTAGATCTGCATGCTGTCGGCGTTGATGACGACACCGCCGAAAGCCTCGGCCACGTCCAACGCCAGCGCGGACTTTCCGCTGGCCGTCGGCCCGCCGATCACGACGGCCCGTGTACCATCCTGTTGTACGAGAGAAGTCATGGACAAGCGTCCCATTCGCGGGTCATAAAAGCGCCGCGCCCCATCCGGATTTTAAAGACATGGACCACGTTCTGACCCTGATCGCCAACCCCGAAACACGGGACCTCGACGATAGCATGGTCGAGGCGGCCAAGAGCGCGCTCCATGCGCTGGGCGCCGAAACCGGCACGGCCGACTGGCTCGATCCAGGAATCGCCTGCGACATCCCCTTCGCCGACATGGCTCCCGACCAGGCCGACGCGGCGGCCCGCAAGGCGCTGGTTGGTGCCCGCGTCGACATCATCGCCCAGGTTTCCGAGGCCCGCCGCAAGCGCCTCCTGGTCGCCGACATGGAGTCCACCATCATCCGCCAGGAGATGCTGGACGAACTGGGCGAACTGGTCGGCCTCAAGGAGCATATCGCGCGAATCACCGCCCGCGCCATGAACGGTGAGATCGACTTCAAGGGCGCCATCCGCGAGCGCGTCGGCCTGCTGAAGGACCTGTCCATCTCGGCGCTGGAGGAAACCTACGCGCGGGTCGAACTGATGCCCGGGGCGGAAAAGCTGATCCGCACCATGCGCGCCAACGGCACCTATTGCATGCTCGTGTCCGGTGGTTTCAAGTTCTACACCAGCCGCATCCGCGAGCGCCTGGGCTTCGACGAGGACCGCGCCAACGACCTGGAAATCGCCGACGGCAAGCTTTCCGGCAAACCTGTCGAGCCGATTCTCGACAAGGATTCCAAGCTTGAGGCGCTGATGAGCACCGCCGGCGCCCGCCACATCCCGATCAAGGAAACCATGGCGGTGGGCGACGGCGCCAACGATCTGCCCATGCTCCAGGCCGCCGGCCTGGGCGTGGCCTATCACGCCAAGCCGGTGGTGGCCGCCGAGGCCCGCGCCCGCGTCGACCATTCCGATCTGACCGCCCTGCTCTACGCACAGGGCTACCGGGGCGAAGACATCAAGACCGCCCTGACCACATAACAAAAAAGTTAGTTGGGGGAACCGTATGGAAAACACCGCATTCGGCGTCGCGCTCCTTGTCTATCTCGCCCTGGCGCTTGCCGCCCTGGCGATGATCAACCGCCAGTACAAGGAAACGGGCCGACTGTCCCGCGAGGGGGCCGGAATCCTGATCGCCACCTTCGCCGTCGACGCGGTCTTGCGCATCGTTTCCGCCTGGGGTCTGCAACCCGACGGCATCTCCCATCTCATCCATCCCTGGGCGCTCGGCGTCCTCCTTGCCGGCGCGGCGCTGGCGTCGGTCGCCGCGAAGGAATTCGGCTCGGCGCCCAAGGTGCTGTGCCTGGAGGCCGGCGACCTTACCCGGACCGGCCTCTACCGCTATAGCCGCAACCCGCAGATCATCGGCTATCTCATCGCCGTTCTGGGATTCTCGGTGGCCTGG
>DASPMK010000439.1:0-12383 GCA_035627075.1 Azospirillaceae bacterium | reverse complement strand
GTCCGACCGGGCGGTCGGGGTTACCGCCCGGCCATTTGTCCGGATCAGGCTCCGACCGGCGCGTTCGCCGCGGTCTTGCCGGCCGCCGCCATCACCTGCGGATAAGCCATCGCCGCCTGGGTGCGGTTGCGCACGCGCAAGGACTTGAAGATGGCGGTAACGTGAATCTTCACCGTGCCTTCGGACAGGCCCAGTTCGTAAGCGATCTGCTTGTTGGACTTGCCGGCGCGCAGGCCGTTCAGCACGTCCAGTTGACGTTGCGTCAGCTGGTGGAAACCAGGCGGCAGGGATACCGTGTTTCCTCCGGAGACCGGCTGCCCCTCGGCCATCGCCGTCTCGGGCTCGGTGCCGGTCTCCAGGCCACCTCGAAGCGCGGCCGGCGGCACATAGATACCGCCGGAGAAAACCAGCTCCAGCGCGCTCATCATGATCTTCACGGAGGAAGACTTCGGAATGTAGCCGGCGGCCCCGTGATTCAGCGCCGCGCGCACGTCCGCCAGACTCTCTGACGCGGAAACCACCACGATGGGGGCGTCGGGTTGAAGCTCGCGGATGGCGTCGAAGCCGGAAAAGCCGGGCCAGCCGGGCATCCGCAAATCGGTCAGGATCAACCGGAACGCCGCCTCCCCGCGGCACAGATCCAGCACCTCCTCAAAGCTGTTCGCCTCGATAAAGGCCGCGTGGGGATTTACCTGCTCCAACAGCCGCCGCAACCCTTCGCGAAAGAGAACGTGGTCGTCACCGATCAGGATGTTCATGTCCCTGCCCCGTTGTTAGTTCTGTAACCGTTTTTCATACTACATTAGCCGCAGTAGTTTTCACCCTGCATACGTCTTCCGTATTACGGATATATTACTGTAAACCATTCCTGCAGGCAAGTTCGGTGTAGCACGACCCGCTGCGACGCACAATCGATTTTGGACTCTCCAAACGCATATGTGTGTTTTCACAGTGCTATTACTTACGATCATGCGGACGGTGACTACGCACCAAGGGGAACGCCGATTATTTTCATTGGAAACCACTATCTATAGAACAAATGGTCACCAAGCACGAGCGTCTTCCCTACATATTGTTTCCACCGACGGGCCATCCGATGATGGTGGAAGAACAGGGCGCCACCCGTCGGATCGTCATAGATCCCTTCGATCATGGCGTCCGCGATACGGCGTGCCGCCTCCCACGCCGCTCGGTCGCTGGGGTGGTCGCGGCGGCCATCGCACCACCATGAGAACTGGCAGCCCGACCGATTCCGCTGGCGGACCACACCGCAGATCGTGGAGGGAAATTCGCCGCTTTTCACACGGTTCAGCACCACGGCGGCAATGGCCTTGCGCCCCTCCAGGGGTTGGTCGCGGCCTTCGAAATAGATGGTCTGGGCCAGACAGACTCGGTCCGCCTCACTCACCGGCGATCGCCATTGAGATCGGGGCTGGCTGGGCGTCGCTGACGCCGGAGACATCATCGCCAGCCACAGCGTTAATACACCGAAAGCAAATCGTTTGAAACCACAGGACATCTTTCGATCAGACCAGAGTTGCAATCTCTCCCCGCAACAGCACCTCAATTCACAGCCTATTCCAACCCTGACATAGGTCAGGTCATGCGTAATATAGGATAGTACTACCCGAGCGATATCAACTCACGTCACACTCTTTACTCCACACAAGACAGTCATTATCCATGAATGACGCCAAACATGATGCTTATAGGCCTTGGAATAAAGACGGCAACCCAACGCGACAATATCGCGCGCGGCATTAACCCAACGCGATCGTCCTAAGGTAGAAAAGGGGTGCGTCACCGTTGCGATGAAGCGAATCGTTGGGGAGGACGGACTCGGAAGTGCGCCGGTTCGGCCAAGCCAGCCTCTCCCGTCACCGACGATTGGCCGTTATACAAATATTGAATGCCTGGGTAGGTTCCACGACCGGGAAGTACTCTGGAAAGGCCGGACAGCGCTTCGCGAAGCGGGATCAGGCAAAATGCCGCAGTTCGCCCAGTACCCCGCGTTTTTCTTGTGCTGATTTAAGCAACACCAACGATTTGGATTGGCGCCGGCCAACTCTGCGGAGCGTTGCGGTGCGCCAGATCGGGTTTGCGGCCAAGGCGGCAGGCGCTGTGACAGCTTGCCACGCTTCGCTTGTCGGCGCTGCCGTGGCAGCCTGTCCGGGAGTTAAAAATCAAAAACTCATTGAAAGCTCGGGTTCGGGACTGACCATGACAACGCGCGCCACTGTGGCGATGGGGGTTTGGGTGCTGCTGATGGTGCTGGTCGGCACCTTGACCGTTGGCGTCACCTCCACCTTCTATTTCGGCATCGTCGGCGTGCTGGCGGTGGTGGTGGCCGCGCTGACGATCATCACCCGCCACCGCGGCCAACGGCCGCGCGGCTGAGCCAATCCGTACCAGGCCAACACAAATCCCTTGCCCGCCGCGTGAGCGTGGCGAAGCCGCCTGCGCCCTCATTCCGCCATCGATTTTCAAGGCGAACTTTGAAAGAAAATTTTATTTTAGCTTCGCATATCCGGGAAATAAGCACATTCCTTATGGCGATAGCTGTTGTATGAACATGTGACGGTGAAATATATTTAAATAATTGATAGATTTGGCGCGATGAATACATTTGTACCGCGCATCCGGAGGAAGTTGGCGATGGACTACGAAGTGAGAGGGTTCTTTGCCGCTCCCGACAACCATCCCGAAAGACTATCGGAAAACGCCATAAAGACAGCAATTACGCAGGCATCAAATCAATTATCCAAAAATGGCATTTCATCTATCTTTGATGTAGTCTGCATAAAGAAGGGAACCGTTATCTTTAGTTATTTTAAAGCTCGATCTGAGACACCCGAACAGATCGAGGGTGGTCGCGACGAGCCATCTCTCTGAAAATAGCCAGAAAAAAGGCCCTCTCGGCTGCCGCCGGAGGGCCTTTTTTCTTGTTCGCTCCCGCGCCTTTATTCTGCTTGAACCGTAAGCCGCCCACCCGCCCCCCGGGCGAACAGGGTCGGCCGGTACATGTCCTCGACATAGGCGCCGGGAATGTCGAAGTCGCCCGGCACCACGGCGCGAGCAAGATAGACCAGCCGGAAGCTTTTGCGGAACTGGTGCAGGTCGATGGCGGCGACGAAGCGGTCGTCGCGGAAATCGACGGCACGGGCCGGCGACAGGTCGCCCAGCCACGACAACCCACCCAACGGCGCGCTGTCGGCCACCCGGACGTTCTCGATCTCCAGACCGGCCGGCAGGCGGTCGACCACCAGCGCCCGGTGCTCCAGTCCGTCCAGGCTCTCGCCTTCCAGCATCACCACCAGGACGTCGTTGGGCCGCACCCGCGCGAGGTCCACCGGGTTGCCCTGGATGTCGAAAACCTTGCGCGTCATCTCGAAGCCATGGGCCTCCGGCACCGGCACCTCGACCGGCACGCCGGTTACCGTCACCATCTGGTTGAGCGCCGCCGATCCGGTGTTCTTGACCATCGGCGGCGCGGACGGATCAAAGCGGCGCCATACCGGCTTGCCCCCTTCCACCGCCGCCCCATCGACGTCCAGCTTGAACGACGCGCCCCCTTCGGCAAGCGCACGGGCGGCCGTCACCAGCCACGCCGCCTCCTGGGTGGAAACCGAGCGGGCCTCCACCACGCGGGGGGCCAGCTTGCGGGCCAGCGCCAGGATCGGTTCGCGCTCGACCAGGCCGCTATCGGCCAGCGTCGCCAGCGCCGCCGCCTGATCGCGCAAGTCCGAGCCGAAGTCGCGCAGGCCCGCGAACTGGAGACGCGGCGCCCCGACCTGGGCGAACGCCCGCTTGGCAGCCTCGGCATCGCCCATCAGCGCCGTCGCCGCCGCCACCTGAACGCGGGCGAGGTCCGTCTGTAGTTTCTTGCCGTAGGTTTCGCTGAACCAGCGCACGGCCGAGGGCTCCACCATCTTCGCCCGCGCCAGCACCAGATAGGCATAGGCGCGAGCCGGCAGTTCCGCCTCCTCCAGCCAGGTGCGGTCGACGGTCTTCTTCAGCCAGTCGAGCCCCTGCCGCCACGCGGCATGATCGACGGGATGACCACCCGCCCGCGCCCGGTCCAGCACATCGACCACATAGGCGGTCAGCCACATCTCGCTCTCGCCGCGCGCCGACCACAGGGCGAACGACCCGTCGGCGCGCTGGAAGGCCGTCAGACGGTCCAGCGCGTCGCGGATGCGGGCCTTCACCTCGTCCTCGCCCAGGCCCACCGCCGCGGCCTGCCCGCCGGCTGCCAGGAACGCCAGGATGCGGCTGGCCAGCGGCTCGGCCCCGGCATAGGGATAGCGATCGAGCGCCAGCAGCAGGCTCGGCGCGTCCAGCACCGGCAGCGGCGCCAACACCAGGGTCGCGGCCACCGTCTCCGGCCGCAGGCCGGCGGTGTCGGGAACCAGCTCCGCCGTCTTGCCCGGCTCCAGCATCGCCGCCTGACGGCGCGTCACCGGCGGCACGGCGGGGCGTACCGGGATGGTCCAGGCGCGGCTGAGGGCGAAGCCGCCCGGGCCGGAGACCTCCAACCGCAGAGTGCCCGCCCCTACCGTCCCGCCGGTCAGCTCAACGATGTGGGCGGCGCGCTTGCCCTTGCCCAGCCCCTTGAATGTGGCCTCGGCCTTCTCCACGCCCAGCGCTCCCTCGGCGGTCAGGCGCACGGTGTAGTCGCCGGTGGCGGCCGCGAGATTGTCCAGGCTGATGGTCGCCCGCGCCCGGTCGCCCGGTGCCAGGAAACGCGGCAGCGCCACCTCCGCCACGATCGCATCGCGCACCGTGACCTCGGCATCGGCGTGGCCCACCTTGCCGGCGGTCCAGGCCACCGCCATCAGGCGCAGCCGTCCCTGGAAGTCGGGCAGATCGAACGGCACCGCGACCTTGCCGTCGGCCCCCACGGTCAGCACGCCGGAATACAAGGACACCACCTGGGACGACCGGCGCGGCAGAGCCCCGGAGAGGCGCAGAGGAGCCTCGTTCCCCGCCTTGGCCTTGACCGCCGCCCCCGCCGGCTCCACCAGCCGGCCGTAGACGTCGCGCAGCTCCAGCGCCGGCCGGCGCTTGCCGAGGAAATAGGTATTGGGGTCGGCGCTCGACTGGCCGGTCAGTTGCAGCACCGAGGTGTCGGCCGCCGTCACGGTGACGAAAGCCGCCTCCCCTTCCGCCGCCCCGGTCACGGTGACCGGCACCGTCAGGGTGCCGCGCGGCGCCACCTCGGCCGGAGCGGCCAGCTTGACGCCGAGCGTGCGCGGGGCGGAGCCCATGGCCAACCAGGCCGAGCCCAGCGCGCGACGCGGCAGGGTCTTCTTGTCGGGGGCGGCCGGAGCGAAGGCGGTGGCGAGCACGGTGACCCCCGCCCCCCAGCCCTCTTCCACCGGCACGTCCAGGAAGGCGCCTTCCGGCCCCATGGCCTGGGCGATCACCTTGCGCACCTGCCGGTCGGCTACCGTCACCACCACCTGGGCGGCATACGGCGGCTTGACATAGACGCGCGCCACGTCGCCCGGCTTGTAGGACGGCAGCATCACCGACACGTCCACCTTGTCGGGGCGGGCCGTGGCGGTCGGCGCCACCCACCAGCCGGCGCCGAAGCGCACGCTGGAGGCCACGCCGGTCGCCGGATCGAACACGTCCAGGCGGTAGCGGCCGGTCTTCACCGGCTCCTCCACCTCGGCGGGCTTGGCCGCGGTCACCGACAGGGTGCCGCCGGTCAGGCGGTGCTCCTTGAATTCGGTCTTGTAGTCCCAGCGTCCGTCGGCGGCGTACCACGCGTAGGCCAACTCCTCCTCGAACAGCTCGTAGGAAAGGTCGCCCTTGTCCTGGGGCGTGCCATCGGGCGCCACGGCGATGACGTCGAAGGCGACGGTGGCGTTCTCGGGCACGGCGTCGCCGTCGAAGTGGGGCTTGATGCCGATGGCCAACGGCTGGTGATGGACGGGAACCACCACCTCGCGCGTCACCGGCCGACCGCCGATGTCGAACAGGTTGGCGCGGATCTCGGCTTCCAGCGGGTCGCTGGTGTCGGGAATCGGGGCCAGCGCCACCTCGGCCTTGGCATTACCCTTGCCGTCGGTGGTGAAGCCGGGAAGCTCCGTGCGCACCGGCTGGAACTCGTCCTGGGCGAGGCCGAAACGATAGCCGGCATGCTGGGGATAGGGATTGCGCGCGCCGCGCAACGTCACCGATAACTCACCGGCGAGGTTCGATGCCGCAGCGCCATACAGCGTGCGGGCACCGATCTTCAACTGGGCTTTGCCGTCCTCGCCGATGACGCGGCGGTCCGACTCGACCGCCAGCTCGATGCGCGGCGGAACGAAATCCTCCACCGTGAAGGCGACGCTGCCCACCACCGGCCCTTCGGCATCGGTATGGGCGGTGACGGTCCATTTGCCGGTCAGCGCCTGCGGGGCCAGGGCGAAACGGGCGGCGTGCGACCCGCCGCCGGCGTCGTCCACCGTCTGCCGCGCCGCTTCGAAACCATCGGGGCGGACGAGCTTGAACGTCAGCGGCGCACCGGTCACCGCCTTGACCTGCTGGTCACGCACCAGCGCGGTCAGGTTCACCGCCTCGCCGGGGCGGTAGATGCCGCGCTCGGTGTAAAGGAAGGCGTCCAGCGTCCCCGGCACCTCGCGGCCGCCGACCACACCCCGGTCGGCAAGATCCACCGCCGGGGTGGACAGGTCGAGAAAGCCGAAATCGCCCGAGGCGCCATAGGCGAACAGCGCCTGAGGCGCCGCGTCGCCGTCCCCGCGCAGGGCGGCGGCGTCGAAGCGCGCCATGCCGTCGGGGCCGGTGACGGCCTTGCCCAGCTCCGTATGGCCGCGCGCCCACAGGCGCACCTCCACCCCCGCCACCGGCTCGGCGGTGACAAGCGAGCGGGCAAAGACCATCAGGCCGTCATCGCCCTCGTACGACGTCAGGCCCAGGTCGGACACGACGAACCACTGGGTGGCCTTGCCTTCCCAGCCCTTGCCCTGAACCGCGTCGGAGGCAGCAACGGCGACGTAGACGCCGGGTTCCAGATCGCCCAGCACGCTTTCGATGGGGAAGGCGGCGACCGTCGGGGCGTTGCGGGGGCCGACCATGGCCAGTTCGCCCTTCCACACCTCCTGCCCGGCCTTGCCGACCAGTTCGCCCACGTCCCACTCGGTCATGGACTGGGTGACGCGGCCGAAATAGATCCGCTCGACAAGATCGCGGTCGTTGATGCGCTGCACCTGGAGCTGCGCCTTGTCGATGTTGATGGCGCGCAACGGCAGTCCGTCGGCGCCGACGCGCGGCAGGATGTGGCCGCCGGAGCGGAACGCCAGGGCGGGGGCGCGGTTGGGCACCTCGATGTCGCGCTCGATCGCCTTTTCCAGGCGCCGGCCGTCGGCCGAGGCAAGGCCGGGCTGAAGCGTCAGATGATACTTGCCGCCATGCGCCAGCCCCTCGACGCACAACGCCTTGTCGCGCGCCACCGCCGTCACCGGCACGGCGGGGTCCACCGCCAGCAGCCCGGCCAGGGCGGTGCCGCGCGCCCGCTCCAGCCGGCCATTGAAGTTCAGGCAGACCTGCGGGGCGTCACGCTCGGCCACCACCTCCAGCCCGGTGACGTCGAAGACCTGCGGTCCTTCTGGAACCGGGGGTGCGTCGGATTCGGCGGGCGTGGGTGGGGTAATCACCGGTGGCGGGGGAGCGGGACTGGTATCGTAAGCCTGCGCCGTACCGGCCAGACCAAGCGCCACAGCAACAACAAGCCCAAGCGAACGCTTCATGGATAACGGGACCCCCTCCCCACGCAACGACCGGCCTCCCCGATCGGAAGCCGGTCGCCTTTCCAATGCAATACCACCAAAAGGATAAATCTCCGCCGGAAACGCCACAAGGCGAACCGGCGGATATCACGCCTTTTTCAGCGACCCTTCTTCAACGCCGGCCGAAATGCCCTTCCAGCCGCGCCACCGCCTCGTCCAGGATGGCGTCCTGCTTGGAGAAGCAGAAGCGCACGCAATGGGTAACCGCGTTCTCGGCGTAAAACGCGCTGAGCGGGATCGCCGCCACCCCGGCCTCGGCCACCATGTGGCGGCAAAAGGCGTCGTCGTCCCCGGCAAAGCCCAGGGGGCGGAAGTCGGCGACGATGAAGTAGGTGCCGGCGGTGGGCATCACGTCGAACCCCACCCGCTTCAGCCCGGCGGCCAGCCGGTGGCGCTTGGCCTCCAGGCCGCCGGCCAGTTCGCGAAAATACGCGTCGTCCTTGCCCAGGCCATAGGCCACGCCGGCCTGGAGGTTGGGCGGCGAGGTGAAGGTGAGAAACTGGTGCGCCTTGGCGATGGGCTGAAGCAGCGCCGGGGCGGCGGTGATGGTGCCGATCTTCCACCCCGTCAGCGAGAAGGTCTTGCCGGCCGACCCGATCTTGACGCACCGCTCGCGCATTCCCGGCAGAGTGATCAGCGGGATGTGGGGGCGCCCGCCGAACAGCAGATGCTCGTACGCCTCGTCGCACATCACATAGGCATCGTGGCTGATGGCCAACTCGGCGATCAGCTCCAGCTCGCCCCGGTCGAATACCTTGGCCGCCGGGTTCAGCGGGTCGTTGACGATCACCAGCTTGGTACGCGGGCTGAACGCCGCCTCCAGGTCGGCTTGTGAGAAGCCCCAGGCGGGTGGCTTCAACGTCACGAACTTCGGCACGCCGCCGGCCAGCCGGACCAGCGGCAGATAGCTGTCGTACATCGGCTGGAACAGCACCACCTCGTCGCCGGGATTGATCAGGCCCAGGATGGTGGCGGCAATGGCCTCGGTGGCGCCGTGGGTGACCATCACCTCGCGCTGCCAGTCCACATCCAGCCCATAGAACCGGCGCCCATGCGCCGCCACCGCCTGCCTCAGGCGCGGCGTGCCCATCATCGGCGGGTACTGGTTGGAGTCTTCGACCAGAGCGCGGGCCGCTTCGGCCAGCACATCCTCCGGCCCCCGGTCGTCGGGGAAGCCCTGGCCCAGGTTGACGGCCTTATGCTCCTCGGCGAGCGCCGACATCACCGTGAAGATCGTGGTGCCAAAACCCGACAGGATGGAATTGCCCGCCTTCATGCCCGCCCCCGTTCAGCCTATCGGCTGAATGGGATAGCGTGTCGCGGCGTCTTCGTCCAGCGGTGGTATGGTCTCAGGCGCGGGGTTGGGACAGCCCAGGGTCGAGCGCTGCCATTTGGCGGTGGCGCGGCGCGCCTTATCGAGCGCAGCCGGGCAAAAACAACGCCTCCCCGAAGGCGGACACGCGTGGAACGGCGGCGCGGATCAAGCCGCGATGTCCACCCGCGTCTGATCGGCCGCCTGGGCGCGAACGCTGGGCCGGAACGGCAGGTCGCGCGGCAAGCCGCCCATCGCCTTCTCGCCGCCGAAATTGAAGGTCGCCGACCCGCCGCCGGTGGTGAAGAAAGTGATGCTGGAACCCGAACCGTCGAGGTTGGTCGAAACCGAAGCCATCACCGTCGACAGGCCCTCTGGCCCCGGGGTGGCGACCACGGTGCTGTTCGGCGCCACGGTGGAGAGGCTTTCGCCGAGGTTCTGGCCCAGGTTTCCGATGAACGCCGGCTCCGGCGACTCGCGCTGAGTCGTCAGGATCAGATCCTTCAAGGTATCCGACCCAAGCTTGCCGCGCTCCGCCGACGCCGGCTTGAGGGCCGACTCGTTATCGGTGCCGTGGCCGATGGCCGCCGCCGTCCCGCCGACCCCAGACGCTTCGCCCGGCACGGCCACGCGCGGACGCGCGGCAGTCGCATGAACATCAGGCGCGCCGTAGGAGGCGGCAGTCGCGGATATCAAACCCACGCCTTCCATGGTCTGGTCCCCCCAGATGGTGCTGTCGGACCCCCCCAGATCCTCCATGCCCCTTCAGTGTAGGACCGAAACGGTGTGTTAGCAAGGCGCTCTTGAATCGGATCAACGGCTTAACATCCGCCCCCTCCCAGACCATCGCCGTCACCGGGCTGATCGATATAACCGTGAGGCGGATGTCCAAGAGCGGCCCGCTTCCCATGTTTTGTTCCTGAACCGCCCGTCCCCTGTGCTAGACAGGGTGTCCAACCACCGGAAAATTCCCCGGAGACGCCTCATGCCCGTGTTCGCTTCAACCCAGGAAGAAGCCCTCTCGCTGCTCGACGATCTGATTGCCAAGGCCCGGAAGGCGGGGGCGGACGCGGCGGATGCGGTGCTGTTCGACTCGGCGTCCCTGTCCTTGAGCATGCGGCTGGGCCAGCCGGAGCGCCTGGAACGCTCGGAATCGGGTGATCTCGGCCTGCGCGTCTTCGTCGGCAAGCGTCAGGCCATCGTGTCGTCCTCCGACCGCAAGCCGGCCGCGCTCGATGAGTTGGTGGAGCGCGCCGTGGCCATGGCGCGCATGGTGCCGGAGGACCCCTATTGCGGCATCGCCGACCCCGACCAGATCTTCACCGGCCCGCTGCCCGACCTCGACGTGTTCGACGCGACCGAACCGGCGGCCGAGTTCCTGATGGACCGTGCCCGGATCGCCGAGGCCACGGCCATGGCCGTGGCCGGCGTGACCAACTCCGAAGGGGCGGACGCCTCGTGGAGCCAGTCGCAGATCGTGCTGGCAGCCTCCAACGGCTTCCGCGGCGGCTATGCCCGCTCGGGCCACGGCCTGTCGGTGTCGGTGCTGGCCGGCGAAGGCACCGGCATGGAGCGCGACTATGACTTCACCTCAGGCGTCTACCTCGCCGACCTTGCCGACCCCGCCGAGATCGGCCGGCGCGCCGGCGAGAAGGCGGTGCGCCGCCTGAACCCGCGCAAGGTCGGCACGCAGAAGGTGCCGGTGATTTATGACCCGCGCGTCGCCAACGGGCTGGTCGGCCACCTGTCGGGCGCCATCAACGGCACCGGCATCGCGCGCGGCACCAGCTTCCTCAAGGAGGCCATGGGCCAGATGGTATTCGGCCCGTCCATCAACATCATCGACGACCCGCTGAAGAAGCGCGGCCCGCGTTCCAAGCCGTTCGACGGCGAGGGCATCCCCACCCGGCGGCGGACGGTGATCGAGAACGGCCGGCTGACCACCTGGTTCCTCGACCTGCGCTCCGCCCGCCAACTGGGCCTGACCACCACCGGCCACGCGGCGCGCGGCACCTCCGGCCCGCCGAGCCCGTCGGCCACCAATCTCTATCTCGCCCCCGGCGACAAGACTCCGGCCGAGTTGATGGCCGACATCAAACAAGGCTTCTACATCACCGAGTTGATGGGCCAGGGCGTCAACGGCCTGACCGGCGATTACAGCCGGGGCGCCGCCGGTTTCTGGATCGAGAACGGCCAACTGGCCTTCCCGGTCAGCGAGATGACGGTGGCCGGCAACCTGAAGGACATGTTCCGCGAGTTGACCCCGGCCAACGATCTGGTGTTCCGCTATGGCGTGGATTCCCCGACCGTGCGCCTCGAAGGAATGACCGTAGCCGGCATGTGATACGGGCGGTGCCTGAATGCTTCCCTGACCGGCCGTCCGTATCGCCCTTTCGCCCCGTGCTGCGCAAGGTCCTGGCGGGTTCCCGGCGAAGCGAAGCGCCGCCTGCCACCGTCGGCGCAAGCACAGCCGGCGCGAGAGGTTGAACCGAAGGCGGTTGATGGAAGCCAGCAACCGCCTTCGATATGCCCCTTCCCATCATCCGGTGACAGCCATGAGGTGGACGATTCTTGCGGCGGTCCTCGTGTCCATCGCCGCTTTCGCTGCCGGACTTGCCCAGAACGGGCAGAACGTCCTGGACCTTCGCCTGGGCGACACCGACGACACCATGCGCCTGTTGCAGGTGTTCCGGTGGCTGGACGGTGCGGCGTGGACGGATCTTGCCGAACCGCGCCTGAATCCGCCCCAGGGCCTGGTGATGCACTGGGCCCGCCTTCCCGACCTGCCGTTGGCCGCCGTCATTGCCGCCGTGGAACCGCTGGCCGGGCGCCACAACGCGGCAGTGGCGGCGATCATGGTAGTGCCCACAGCCCTGTTGGCGCTGCTGCTGCTGGTCAGCGCCTGGGCCTGCCGGCCGCTCGCCGGACGCGCCTCCTCCCTGGTGGCGGTGGTGGCGCCTGTCCTCATGGTGTTGCCGCTGGCCCAGTTCCGCCCCGGCCGCATCGACCACCACGGCTGGCAGATGATCCTGGCGATGGGGCTGGTGGGGCTGATGGTGCGCCTGCTGCTGCGTCGGGCGCGCGGTTTGGCGGTGGCCGCCGGCATCGTGCCGGCATTGGGGCTGTGGGTGGGGATCGAGATTCTGCCCTGGCTTGCCGTGTTCAACCTGTCGCTTGGCCTGAAGTGGGTGATCGATGGCGAGCGCGACGGGCTCGACCAGGGCCTTGTCGCCTCGGCCACGCTTGCCGCCCTTGGTCTGGGCATGATTCCC
>DASPMK010000438.1:0-6805 GCA_035627075.1 Azospirillaceae bacterium | reverse complement strand
TGTCGTCCAGTTGGGTGATGGCACCCCGGATGTAATAGGACGGCGCGCGGAACTCCGGCTGCACGCCGACCAGCCAGTACAGCGCGTTGACGTCGTCCATCGCCGGCTCGAAATCGACGAAGCGGAAGGCGTTGGATTTCGACGACATGCGGCTGACGGCGGTGATCAGCATGTCCTTGGTGCCGCCGGCGATGCGGCCGGTGGCGTCCGGCAGGCCGTTGGCGGTGATGTAGATCTCCCGCTTGCCGTAGCGCCACATCAAGTCATCCATGCAGCGCAAGGATTCGGAGAAGTTGGAGATGGTCCGCACCGGCGCCGTGTGCGGCTGGCGGGCCACCATCGCCTGTTCCGGGGGTGTGGCGCAGCCGGTGGCCAGGAAGGCGATGCCAGCCGTCAGGGTCTTCAAGCCATACCGCCTCATCTCTAGGGACCTCCCGTCATCGCGCGTCGGCCGGAGTAAAGGCGCACCGCCGCGCCTTTGCCTGTGAACCGCTCCATACCGGATCGGGGATTCAACAGCCGAGCCCCGCCGGCGGCCCAAAATCGGCGTCAGTGTGGAGCGCTTCACAGCCGACAGCCCCCGGACGGTTCAAGCTCGGGCCATCGTCACCCCAACGGAGCCATCACCCATGATCCGCAAAACCCTGCTCGCCGCCGCCGCCGCCGCCCTTCTGGCCGGTCCGGTCGCGGCCGGCGAACCCCGCACCGGCGGTGTCCCGCTGGGCATGCACAACCTCACCGCCCGCAACATGGCCGCCGGCGCCCACAACAAATCCTATCAGGACGTCATGTCCCTGCATCGCGGCGCCCCGGCCTTCGGCAAGGAAAAGCCCGGCCAACCGCTGGTCAGTACCCGCGTCAACACCGCCCTCGGCGTGGCCGCCGGCGTCGGCAACACCTCCGGCCAGAATTTCTCGTCGACCGATACCGGCGGGACGCGGGGCTCGCTGGTGGATACCGAGGTCAACACCGGCCTCAACCTGTCCGCCGGCATCGGCAACGACGCCTTTCAGAACATGTTTATCATGCGCTGAGCCCAACCCGGCCGGGATCGCCGATGCCGGCCGGATCGCCCGAAGGGAGTTCCAGGACATGCCGAAGCTGATCCTGTCCGGCGCGCTGATCGCCATGGCGGCGGCACTCACCGCCCCGGCCGCGGCGCAATCCCGCGCCTGCGTCACCATCAACGGCGAGACCACCTGCCAGGAGGGCTCCGGTTCCGTGGTCTGCCAGACGGTAAACGACCGGACCGTGTGTCAGCGGGGACCGGCGTCGCTGACCTGCACCACCGTCCAGGGCCGCACCACCTGCGCCACCGAGCCCCCGGAACCGGAGGACGAGGCCCAGGAGGAGGAGGACGGCATTTGGGTCCGGACGCCGGAATTGTCCATTCACCTGAAGTGAGGCTATCGCCATGGCCCGTTCCTGGCCTATCGCCGCCATCCTGCTGCTGGCGGCATCCCCTTTGTCCGCCCAGGAGGCCGGCGGCTTCCCGCCGTTCGGCGGCCCGATCGCCAACCGCTCGCCGGTCCCGCTGAGCACGGTCAATCCGGCGCGCGGCCGGCAGGCGGTGCATCAGGAGCGGATTTCCGCGCTGCGCGGCGATCCCGGCTACCTCGCCGGTTTCGTGCGCGGCGAACCGGTGGCGCCCAGTCGGCAGCCGCCCCCCCCGTCCTTTGCCCCGTTCCCTCCCATCATCGTCCCCCCGGTTATCGTCAATAACCTGAACGGTCAGGTGACCGTGGCGGCACCGCCCGACACCTTCGACGACCTCCAGATCAACACCCTGGGCGGCATGGTCGGGGTCGCCATCGGCGAGGGCAACACGGTGGTCCAGCAGATCGAAACGGAATGAGGTTCATGCCGCCAGCTTGAAGAAGCCGCGCAGGCGCCGCAGCAGTTCCTGCGCCCCGGTCAGCTCGGGCGGCATGGACACGGCGCGCCCGTGGGCGCGGCGGCGCTCCTCGTTGCGCCGCAGCCGGCCGTCCATCAGCATTGCCAGCCGGTCCGCCAGTTCCGGGCGGTCGCGCAGCAGCGGGTCCAGGGTTTCCTTGTCCAGCTCGTAAACCAGCGTCGAGGTCACCGCCACCACCGAAGCCGAACGCGGCTGGCCGGTCAGCAGCGACATCTCGCCGAACACGTCTCCGGGCTGCATACGATCGAGCGTCAGCGCCGGCCGCCCTTCCGGCACCAGCAGCACATCCAGTACTCCCTCCGCCACCACGAACAGCGACGCTCCCGGCTCGCCCTGGCGCACCACCATGGTGCCGGCCGCGACCTCCCGCCCCGTGAGCGCCGTCGCCAGCCGGTCCAGTTCCGCCTCCTCGAAAGCCTGGAACAGGTCGATCCCCTCCAACAGCGTCCGCACCGATGGCACCGAAGGCACCCGGTCGGCCGCCGTCACCAGTTCGTGGCGGGTGCGAACCGGCTCCAGCCCGGCGCGCCTCAGACATTCGAGGATACGCGTCGCCACCGCGTCGCGGCAGGCGGCCTCCTGACCGAAGTCGGGCAGCCAATAGCGCACGGCGTAGCCCACCCCCTGGTCGGTGATGCCGTCCACCACCACGTCGGGCGTCGGATCGGCCAGAATGCGCGGCGCGGTATGAGCTGCCGTCAGCAACACCCGCCGCCCCCGTTCCACCGGCACCCCGTGGTCCAGCATCACGCGGATGGCGGCGCGGCAGACGGAAGTGGGAAAGCTGTGATTGACGAAACGGCTGCCGGCGACCAGCCCGTTGGGCACGGTGATCGAGGTGCCGTCATTGGTGAGCAGCCGGGTAGCCCGCCAATCGATCTCGTCCACCCGACCGACCATGCCGGGCGCCACCTCGATCCAATCGCCGATACGGTAGGGATGCTCCAGGTTCAAGGCGATGCCGGAAAACACGTCGGCGATCATGTTGCGCAACGCGAAGCCCAGGATGGCGATCAGCACGCCCGAAGTGGCGAGCAGCCCCGCCACCGGCCGGTGCAGCACCCCGGCCAGGATGGCGGTACCGGCCAGGGTGAACAGCACCACCCGCGTCAGGTCACGCAAAAGCCGGGGCGACTGCGTGAGTCCCCGGTGCCGGGCGACGCGGTCGAAAGCCAAGTCGGCCAGCCGCGCCGCCAGCCACGCCACCGCCATCCAGGCCGCGGCCGCCAGCGCCATCCCGGCCACGCTGCCGGTCCGTCCCGGCAATGGCAGACGCGCCAGCATCCACAAGGCCAGCGCGATCAGCCCCAGGACGAGAGCCGGGGGCGCCAGGTGACCGAGGAAAGGTCGCACCTCACTCTACCCTGAGGACGATCTGGGTTACCACCAGCCGCGTCTGCGGCAGGTTCTCCAGCGCCCGATGCACCTCCGCCGCCGCCGCCTCGGGCAGCGGGCGCAGGCCCGCCGACAGGAATTCCGATGGCAGAAGCGGACTCAGGTCCTGGTCGGCGGCGAAGCACCGCACCTCCTGGTCGCCCGACGGCTTGCCGGCCCGCAGGTCCGCCGGCACCCGCCGGCCGGGCAGCGTCACCGCCGTATGCCCCTCCACCCGCGCCCCGCCCGAGGCCACGGTGGGAAACAGCGGGATCACCCGGCCGCGGGTATCGCGCATATAACAGGCGAGAAAGGCATCCCGGTTGGTCTGGATCACCAGCCGGATCGGCTCGCCCACCCGGTAGGTGGGATAGCGCCCGCGATCGGCGGCAAGATAGAGGTCGAGCGGCGCCGTCGCATCGCGGAACCGGGCCAGCGGCCCCGCCGCCTGCTCCGCGCAGCCGGCCAGCATCATGTCGGCGATCCAACCCGCCCCGCCCGCCGAGGCCACGACCTTGTGAAAACGCAAGATCGCCGGTCCCTTCGCCGTGGAGGCGCGGACCTCGCCGGACTCCAGGGGCACGGTCGAAGGCCAGGGCTGCTCTCCCTGCCCCGGCGCCCAGCCGACGCGCGCCTCGGCCTCGCCGCCACGCAGCACCGCGTCGCCTCCCACCGCCGGCCGCTCCAGGAGCACCCGGCTGCCGGGGAGCAGGCAGTAAGTCCCATCACGATCCGGTGCCACCCGAACCGGCGCATCGATGGGCGCCGCCATGGCCGTCGCGGCGCCGGCACGGGTGCCGCCAAGATCGGCCTCCATCAGCCCCCGGCCCTCGAACAGCGCGTCGAGGCCGGGGCGGGGCGGCCCCGAGGACGGACGGGCCAGCGCCCCTTCATAGGGACCCTTGAGCGCCACCGTCTGGCCGGAAGCGAGCAGGAACAGGATGGAAGCGCCATCCGGCAAGCGGATGACGGCGCCGTCCCGCACCACCTGCCCGGCGGCATAGCCCGGTGCCGTGGCCGCCACCACCACGGCGTCGGCGGCCAGCGCTCCTCCAGCCCCTCCAGCCATTCCCAGGAATGCCAGCACCCGAGCCCAACGACACCACCGGCTCATATCCGCCTCCCTCGTCTCCGCCTGCAATAACAGAGCCCATCTTCCGGCGGCACCGTTCTTCAGGGGTACTTTGAACCTTCAGGCGGATTCATCGTCCATCGCGCTATGGCGATAAGCGGGAATTTGGTGAAATCTTGGTTCGACGGAGTGACTACTGAGAGCGATTGGCGTTTCGTCTTTCCCGGCCGTAATGTGGTGTCGTCGATACGGCATGGAAGGGGACGCCGATGAAATCGCTCACCCTGGCCTTGGCATCCATCATCTTGGCGGCAACCTCTCCGGCGCTGGCGCAGGAGCGGGAGCCGGCCCCGCCCGGGTCACGGGCCTACATCATCTGGCCGCGCGACGGGACGGTGGTCGAGGGCGGCAAACTCTGGGTCCGCATGGGATTGAGCGAAATGGGGGTGGCACCATCGGGTGTGCGCAAGCAGGGCAGCGGCCATCACCACCTTCTGGTCGATACCGACCTGCCGCCCATGGACGAACCCATCCCCAACAACGCCCGCCACCTGCATTTCGGCGCCGGCCAGACCGAGGCGCGGCTGGAACTGCCGCCGGGCAGACATACCCTGCAAATGCTTCTGGGCGATGCCGACCATGTACCCCACGACCCGCCGGTGATGTCGAAGAAGATCAGCATCACCGTCAAGTGAACAGAGGGAGAAAGCAGTCCATGAAACGGATATCGGTCCTGCTGGCGACGGTCCTGGCGCTGACCTTTCCGGCCATCGCCGCCGAAACCACGCGCCAGCCGGCCCCCGCCGAAGCCCACCTCTACATCGGCTGGCCTAACGATGGCGAGGTGGTGGACCGCCGCTTCAAGGTGTGGTTCGGGCTGCGCAACATGGGCGTGGCCCCGGCGGGGGTGGCCAAGGACGCCACCGGCCACCACCACCTGATCATCGACGCGCCGTTGCCCGCCATGGACGAGCCCATCCCCAACGACCAGCATCATCGGCACTTCGGAGCGGGACAGACCGAAACCACCCTGGAACTGCCGCCGGGCAAGCACACTCTGCAACTCATCATGGGAGACGCCGAGCATGTCCCGCACAACCCGCCGGTCGTGTCGAAGAAGATCACGGTGACGGTACGGTAGCGGCTCGTCAGTTCAAATCCCGTGCCACCCGGAAGCCGTGGGCGATGTAGCGGACGTCGTGGTCGTAGGAGAGCCGGCTGGAGACCCGCACCTCCTCCGGCCCGTGGCGCCACGACCCACCCCGCAGCACCCGTTGGCGGCAACCCGGGGTGTTCCAGACGCGGCCGTCGTCGGGTGCGCCTTTGTAGTCCTTGTGCCAGCAGTCGGTCACCCATTCAGCCACGCTACCCAGCATGTCATGCAGACCGAAGGGATTGGCCCCGAACGAGCCGGCGGCCACCGGGGTCAGCCTTTCCCAGGGACCGCCGCACCCTTCGCAGTTGGCCATGCCCTTGCCGATGGCGCCGCCCCACCAATAGGGGCCTCTGGTGCCGGCGCGGGCGGCATACTCCCACTCCGCCTCGCTCGGCAGCCGGTAAGGCTGGCCGGTGCGCTTGGACAGCCACGCCACATAGGCCTGGGCATCATCCCAGTGGACATTGAAGATGGGTGTCGCGTCGGTGGGATTGGTCATTCTCGGCATATCCTTGCAACCACCCGCGTCCACGCAGGCCCGCCACTCCGCCACCGTCACCTCGTACATGCCCAGCGCAAACGGCTTGGTGATGGCAACCGGGTGGGCGGGACGGCTGCTGACCTCCCCCTTGTCGTCGCCCATGACGAAACGGCCCGGCGACACGCGCACCATAACCGGGCATTCCGGACAGTCCTGGAAGGCATTGCCGTTGCCATGCGCCCGTGGCGCCCCATTGGGTGAAGGGGCTGGTGAAGGGGCCGGCACCGGCGCTGGAGGAGGAGCCGGCAAGGCCGCGACCTTTTCCTCCCACGGCGGGGCCATCTCGGGCTGAGGCTGGGGTGGCGGTGGTGGCGCTGCCGCGCGGCTTGCCACCACGGTCGAACCGGACAGCCCGCCTTCGTCCCCCGTAACATCAAGCTGGATACCGGCTTCGGCCTTGGCCCCGTGCGGGTCCTCGATCACCACCGCGAAACGGCCAGCCGGCCCCACCGGCGCATCACCGGGATCGAAGGTCAGCCCCGCCAAGTCCTTGGAACTCAGGCGGTCGCCGGGCCGTACCACCGCTTCGCCGTTGCGCACGCGGCCATGGTCCGGCACGGCCGTAACGGTGATGACCAGAGGATCGCCATCGGGATCGACGGGTTCGGCAAAACCCAAAGGTTGCCGCGCCACCTTCAGATCCGGCCGAGCGGCCACCACCGGTGCCCGGTTCGAAGCGGCCACGGCAATCGGCACGCTGCCGCGCGTTGTTCCGCCGCGCCCGTCCATCACGGTGAACTCGAAGCC
>DASPMK010000437.1:0-3299 GCA_035627075.1 Azospirillaceae bacterium | reverse complement strand
GCCGGAATCCCGGGAGTGCATGACCGCCGGCAATGATAAAGGGGGAGTCCGCCACATGCCTATCATCGCCGTAGCCACGACCAAAGGCGGGTCAGGGAAAACAACGCTCGCCATGTGCCTTGCTCACCACTGGCTTTCTCAAGGGTTGACGGTGGAGGCTCTGGACACCGATCCAAACCGGAACCTCAAGACCTGGGTGGGATCGTCTGGTGTCGCCATGCCTTGCGAGGCCATCGGAGAGGATGACGTGCTTGATGCCGCCGCCGCCGCTTCGTCTCGCGCCGACATGGTTCTGATCGACGTGGCCGGCGCCAACGCGCGGGCTTTGCTCTATGGCATCGGCGCGGCGAAACTGGTGCTGATCCCATGCCGGCCGGACTCGAAGGACGTGATCGAAGCCGCCCGCACCCACGCCCATGTGGTAAACGCGATCAAGGCCGCCCGCATTCATAACCCCAAGGCCGATATCAGGCATGGAGTGGTGCTTACCCAAGTCAACAACCGGGCTCAGGTAACGGAGCACAGCCGCGCCCAACTCCAAGCGAACGGGCTGCATGTGCTGGAAGCGGTACTCCCCATGAGGACAGCGCACCAACAGGCGTCCTATCGGGGTTCCCCGATTGACAACGCATCCGTGGCCGACGATGTGGCGGCAATCGCCGCAGAGGTTATGCACATGATCGGGGTGCGCCATGCCTCCGCGTAAGGTCAAGCTGCCGGGCCGTGACTTTGAGGTTGCTGCGAAGCCGACGCGCCGGAAGAAGGCGGCTGAACTGCCGAACCTTTCGCCTGACCTGATGAAACAGGCCCTCGCTCCGCTGGCCGAAAGCCTGCCATCACTGCACGCCCCGACCGTCGAGCCGGAAATCCTTCCGCCTGAACCAAAGACCGTCTCTGAGTTCGCCAGCGCCATCCGCACCGAATGGGAGTCGGCGCAAGAGCGGTTCCTGAGGATCGGGGAGTTGCTGGACATGGCGTCCCTCTCGCTTGGCCGGGACGGCATTGCCCAGCTTGACGCCTCCCTACCCTTCGGACGGTCGGCCAAGTCACAACTTCTGACGGCTTACCGGGCGATCAGGTCTGGCCGGGTGCCGGAAGAGGTGGCGTCGGCAGGGTATGCGACGGTCTACCTGTTGGCCGCCATGGATGACGACGCCCGAGAAGCCGCCAAGGCGGAAGGGTTGTTGCGCCCCGACGTAAGGCAGGCCGACGTGAAAGCTTTCCGCGCCCGGTTTAGTCAACTAAACAATTCCGCCCAACCGGCCTACTCCGACCGCCTGGAGGCGCTGTGCCGCGAGCGTGACCGACTCCGCGCCCGGTTGGCCGAAATCGAGCGCGAACTGTCCGAAGCCACATGATCCTGCTGGGCGAACTGGCCGTCGCTGGTGGACCTGTGGCGCGACTGTCCGGCGTAACGTGATGGACAGTCGCGGGTGCTGGAGCGCAGGCCTCAGGCCTGCACGGGTTGGCGTTCAGTGGTGGCCGTCGCCACGTCGAACAGCGTCGGCGTGACCGGCGGGAAGTTGGTCAGGATGTGCTCGACCTTGAAGGCGTTGCCGCCGCCCTGCACCGCCACCTCGGTCACCGTCCAGTGGGCGAGGACCTCGCCGTACACGGTGCCGGGGTTCATCGTCAGGATGACCTTGGCTTGGGTGGTGGCCAGCCGTTCGGCCAGTTCTTGGTGAGCGCCGGCGCTCATCCGCACCGCATAGCGGCGGCCGACCTCGCCGGGGTACGGCGGGTCCACGAACAGGCAGCATTCCGGGTGGTCGTAGTCGTCGATGATCTTGAGAGCGTCGGCACTGCGGATGCAGATGCCACGCAGTCTTTCAGCCACGGGCACAAGCCGGGCCGGCAGCCGCGCCCAGGTCATTTCCGGCGCCACCGTCATGTTCTTCGACCAGCGCAGCCCGGTTTTGTGGTTGTCGCCGCCCCGGCCGAACCAGGACCGCACCAAGAACTGTAGGGCTCGCTCAACGGGATCGTCGGCCGGCTCCTGTTCATAAACGTGGTACAGCAGGTTCTCGGCGTAGGGCGTCAATTCAATGGCCCGGTACAGATCCTTGGCGCGGTCGGAGCGGAGTACCTGGAACAGATTGATGATGTCGCCGTTCAGGTCGTTGATCACCTCGCGCCGGTGTCGCGGCTTCTTCAGCGTCACGACGGCGGACCCGCAGAACAGGTCAACCCAGGTGGAGATGCCCGGCGGGATCAAGGCGTGGATGTGCGGGCACATCTTCTCTTTGCTGCCATAGTAGTTGATCGGGCGCCGGATCGCGGTCATAGGGAATCCTTGGTTTGGCGCTGGAGCGGCGGCCTTAGGCCGCCTGGGAACGCTGACCAGAGGCCAGCCGGTTGGCCTCAACCAGGGCCTCCTCCCAACGGGCGTATTGGTCCGTCCAATGCATTCCGTTGGCGATTTCGCTGATGACTTCGGTCAGGTCATCGATGCCATCCATGCCATCCAGACGCCGCAACATCTCTTTGGCGAGATGGGTCGTGTCACAGTTGGGCTCGACGAGTTCCATCGCGGCGGCGCACTTCCGGGCGATGTCGGAGGCGGTAAGAGGGGCCATGGCGGTGTCCTTCGGTTGGCGCTGGAGGGCTATTCGGAGGCGGCCTGGGCGAGGCGGCGAAAGATGCCCGCCCAGCGCCTGCATCGGTGCGACCCAAAGTACCGGCCCATGGTCGCGTTGATGCGCCAGTACGAGCGGGCCGGGCAGCATCTGCATCTCGTCATGTCGTTCTTCCTGGTGCGCTGGAGTGCGGTTCAGTGTCTATCGCCTCGGTGATGCTCAATCACCGAGGCTTACTCGATATCCTCAACCGCCTCTTCGGCGTCGAGAAAGTTACTGGCCTCGTATTCACCGGCACCAAGGCTGACAAGTGCCATATGGGCTTCTTCTCGCCTCAGGGACCCGTGGACGTAGCGCCGGGCGATGTCGGTTGCGGCGGCGGAGGTGAAGTTGAAGGTGGTGGCGGTCATGTCGTTTGCGTCTTTCTGCTAACGCCTTATTCCCAGGCCGACTGCCACAAGGCCCCGCCCATCGATCTCGGCGAGACGTCGCTCAATTTCGGCAGTCCGCACCGCGAGTTGGTCAAGTTCGGCCAGCAAGGCGTCGCGCTCGGGGGTGGCGCGTGGCGCCTTCCGGGCGCGCTTGAAGGCTACCAGCGCCTTGCGCGGCGCCTCGGGCTGGGCGCGGACAACCTCCAGAGCCGCCGGCCGGGCTTCGTCGGGTAGTGTTAAAAATTCGTACACCGTCATGTATGGCGCGTCGGCCAGTTCCTGCGGGATTGCG
>DASPMK010000436.1:0-9017 GCA_035627075.1 Azospirillaceae bacterium | reverse complement strand
CCCTCAATCTCGTCCGCGCCGTCGCCGACAAAAAGAGCATCAAGCTCAGGCGCAAGGCCGCCGGCTGGGATGTCCGCTATCTCGCCTCAATCCTCGGACTGCCCGCCCGTTAACCTGGATTCGGAGCCCTGGGTTCGACCTCCGCGCAAGCTGTGCTTGCGCCGACGGTGACAGGCGACGCTTCGCGCAGCAAGGGGCGAAAGGATGATACGGGCGGCCGGTTAGGGAAGCATTCGGGCGCCGTCCATATCAGGGGGGCGGTTCAGGGGTATTGAAGCGGGCAAGCATGGCCTCCTTTTCGGAGCCGATGAGCTTGGACCAGAGCTTGTCGAGGTTGGGCTGAAGATCCTTGCGACCGGCCATTACGGCTTGGGCGTAAAGCTCATAAGCTTTGGCGAAGTCGCGCACGCGTACTCCCACCCCCTGTACATGCATCCACGCCAGAAGCTCCATGGCATCGGTATCACCCTGACCCAGCCGGCGGTCGATCTCCGCCCTATCCTCGGGCAGGACGTAGCCGGCGGCGATGCGGCTGGCCATGGCCAACCATGCTTCTTTCTTCGCGCGCTCGAACGCCCGCACATCGGCCTTGGCCTGTTCCGACGCGAGATAGGCCTCCAGAGCCGCCCGATAGGGTGCCTGTCGGCTGATCTCGACCATGTAGGACTTCCAGTCCTTGCACCAGTCGGGCAACAGCCCCACCGCGTTGCAGGTCCCGAGGTTGCCTTCCACGGCCATGCGCTTCCATTCCGGCGCGCCGTTGTCGACGACGGGCAATCGCCCCGCCTCCATGACCCACAGCCAGGACGCGCACCATGCCGGGGCTCCCGCCGCCGAACAGTCCCGGATGTTGTCCTCGGTCGGGCGCTGGTGCCAGATCTTGTCGGGAGAATTGGCGTCGGCGGCCTGCGCCGGGAACCCCAGCAGCATCGCAAGGCCGAGCGTGATCATGGAGTGTCTGGGGATGGTCATCGCCGGAAGTCTCCTCCCGCCCTCCTGTAGGCCAGCAACCGCCGCAGCCTCAAGCATCCTCGACCGCAAAGGTGTCCGGCGGCAACCCGGCACGGTGCCGCTCGACCATGGTGAAGAAAGCCCGCTCCAGGTTGCGGGCGAAGCGCGGGGTGTCGAACAGCGCGGCGCGATCCCGCCCCCCGGCCAATCGGTCGCGCAAAGCGGCCAGCCGGCGACGATCCTGGGCCAAATCACGGGCCACCCATTCGTAATCGACGAGCCGTTCCGTCACCAGCTCCGGCAGGCCCACGGCCTGGAGCAGGCTGGCCGCTACCCGCCCCGCCATCGTCCGCCCCCGGCAGGTCACCACGGGCAACCCGGCCCATAGCGCATCGCTGGCGGTGGTATGGGCGTTGACCGGCAGGGTATCGAGAAACAGGTCGGCCACACGATACTGCGCCAGATACTCGGGCAATGGGCGCTTGGGCGTGAAGACCAGCCGCGCCGGGTCCACACCGCGCGCCGCCGCCTCGCGGCGCAGATTGTCTGCGGCCAGCCGTCCCGGATCGAGCAGCCACAGCACCGCCCCCGGCACGCTCTCGACAAGCCGCATCCACACCGCGAACACCGCCGGAGTAATTTTGTAGGCGGCGTTGAAGCAGCAAAAGACGAAGCTGTCCTCAGGCAGGCCACAGGCGGCCCGGGTCGGCGCCGTCGCGGCGATGGGCCGGTGACGGTCGTTGGCTTGATAGCAACCGGGCAGGTGGACCAGCTTCTCGGCGAAGAAGGGCTGGTGCTCGGACGGGGCGACCACCGCGTCGACCAGCGCATAGTCGATGAAATCCGCCCCCAGCGTACCGGGAAAGCCCAACCATGCCACCTGCAGCGGTGCCGGACGCAACGCCAGGATCTCAGGTCGTGCGTGCTGGGTAAAGCCCTTGAGGTCGACCAGAAGGTCGAGATCATCATCGTGAATGCGGCGCGCGGCCTCGGCATGGCCTTCCGCCTCCAGGTCGACGAAGCGATCGAAGGCACCGGCCAGACGCCGGCGCCTCTCGCCGCCGTCGTCGCGGCCGTAAGAGTAGCCGATGATCTCGAAGCTGTCGCGGTCGTGGAGTTCGATCAGTTCGGCCATCAGCACGGCCGTGGCGTGCTGCTGAAAATCAGCCGAGAGATAGCCGACACGCAGCCTCTCCCGCGACGCCTTGGGCTGATGGCGGAAAGGCTCCGGCAGGCCGCGCGCCACATGGGCGGCGTAGAGCCGGGCGCAGGCGAGTTGGTCGCCGGGAAAGGCGTCCTGGGCCAGAAAGGTGAAGGGATGCACCCGCTCCGACCGGCCCTCGCGCACGAGGCCCAGGAGGGCACCGGAGAGCCGTTCGGCATCCTGCCAGTCGCAGAGGTGGCGCTTGATCTGGGCCAGTTGGCCCAGCACACCACCAGGATCGGCCAAGCCCAGGTCGAGCGCCCGCAACAGGCACTCCGCCGCTTCGGCGAGTTGCCCCATTTCCTTAAGCGCCAGGCCCAGGTTGGCATGGACCTCGGCCCGCTCGGGGCAAAGCGCCAGCGCACGCCGGCCAACCGCCACCGCCTCCCCCATTCTCCCCTGAGCCATGAACGTGCTGGCAAGATTGGCGTAGGCTTCGGCAAGATCGGGATCGAGGTCCAACGCCTGCTGGTGGGCGACGGCGGCCTCTGCCAACCGCCCTTGCGCCAGAAGCACCGCTCCCAGGTTGGCATGGGCCTCGGCCAAGCCGGGGTCTTGGGCCAGCGCCTCGCGAAAGCTGAGTTCCGCCTCCGTCGGGCGCTGCCGGGTCTGCAACGCCGTGCCGAGATTGTAATGGGCCTGGGCCGATTCGGGCTTCAGGGCGACTGCGCGCCGGTGCGCCGCCTCGGCCTCCTCCACCAGCCCCACCGACTGCATCAAAAGTCCCAGATTGGCATGAGCCTCGGCGAAATCCGGTTCGGCCTCGATGGCGTCACACAGCGCCGCCCCCGCCTCCTCCAGCCGGCCCAACCCCCGCAATGCGCCGCCCAGGTTGAGGAGAGCGCCGGCGAAACCCGGCCGCATGGCGACGGCGCGCCTATAGGCCGCCACCGCCTCTTCCAGCCGGCCTTCGCCCAAGGCGCGGTTGCCGGCGGCGCACTCGGCCTCGGAATGCCGCTTCTGGTTCAGCCGCACGATGGCGAGATTATCCTGGAAATCCGGGCGGCTGCCGTCGCGGGCGATGGCCTGCTCGATCAGTTCGATACCATCGGCGAAATGCCCGGCCTGGGAGGCCAGCACGCCCAGCAGGTTCAATGCGTCGGGATGGCCGGGATCAGTCTGGAGAACACGCCGGTAGATCGCCTCCGCCTCGCCCAACCGGCCGGCTTGGTGATGAGCGACAGCGGCCGAAAGGTCTTCGGAAGCCGTGGGCATAGGCGCTACTTCTTCACCCAGCGACCGGACGGCGCCATCACGTACTGGCCCGCGGGCGTCCGTTCGATCAGCCTGGCACCCGCTACGGCCATGACCTTGTCGACAGAGGTGCCGTTCTCGCGCGCCACCTGCTTGTAGCGTTGCAAGCGCTCGGCGTTGATCCGATCGACCAACGCCTGGACGTCGGCGGAAGCCCCCGCCACCACGCCAGCCAGCCCATCCGGCTTCTCGCCCACCAGCCCCGCCTGCTTGGCCTGGGCCAGCCGATCCTGTCCGGCGGCCGGGTACGCCACCGCCGCCCACAGGGCCAAAGCCAGAATCGGCATCCAGCGGCGGCTCATGGCGCCTTCCTCTCCTTCTTGGGCAGGCCGTCCAACCCAAACAGGCCAGGGTCCTGCTCGAAGATTTCTTCCAGGTCGCGCTCGACCTTCACGCGAACCTCCTGCTCGATCTTGATGTTCAAGTTGATCTCGATCGGCTTGTCGGGGGCCTCGACCTTGACCGTGGGCGAACAGCCGGCCACCACCAGCGGCATCAGCGCCACCACGGCCGGTACGATCCCCCAGCGAAGCACCAAACGCAGGTCCTGTGGCATGTCGAGACGAGTCATTGACCGTGTCGTTCGAAGTCCATCATGCGTTCCCTGACGGCGTCGGGAATGCGATAGGTCCTGAGACCTCTACGTAAAATCGTGTCGAGCGCTCCAGTGACATTTAGATTAAGCGCCACCGGATAGCCACCGTAGAAATCGGGATTATTCCCCCGAATGCCCAGGCCAAGGCGGGTTTCGCCGCCGGCCGCGCCGTTGAGGGTCATTTTCAGGCTGTCGTACCGGAAGTTGGTGAGCGCCTGCATCAGGAGGTCGGTGCCACTGCCCGGAGTTCCCTGGAGAAACGAGGGCGGCGTGGCGGGGTCGTAGCGGATCACCCCCGGTTCCGTAGCCTCCAGCAAGCCGTCGTGGATGCTGACCGTCCGGCCGTTGGAGCGCACCGGCAGTTCGCCCTGGAGCGTGCCAGTGGCCGAAAGCCCCTCCACCGCCACCGTCGACAGGACCTGCCCAAGATCGAGTCCTTCGGCGCGCAGCATGGCCGAGCCCTTCAGCGCGGGCAGACGCATCTGAAACGACTCGGCCCGTACCACTCCGCCGGCCCAGCGCCAGGACGCCTCCTCGATGTCGAGCAAGCCTCCCGGCCGCACGCCGAATCGTATTTCGCCGGCAGTCAGTGGCACGCCCACATCCAGCAGATCCACGGAAATAAGCTGCCCCGCCGGCACCACCAGGGGAAACAGGGTCCTAGCCCGGATCACGCCGTCGATGCCCTCAGCCGCCAGTCCGTCGGCCTCGACCATGAGATCGCGCAGCAGTACCTCGGCCCCGGCGCGCGACGTGCCGTCGGCGTCCCAGTCGACGTGCCCGTTCAGCGCCACCCGCCCGCCGGCCCGCGTAACGTAGGGGCGGAGCGCCGGAAACAAATCGCCGGGCGGGTGCTCCTCGTCGAAGCGAACGGGCGCGACCTTGATGGTGGCCTCCCCGCCCTTCTCCGCCTCATGGCGGCCGATGGCGGTGAGCCGCAGACGCCCCGAGGCATCCCTCGCGGTGACCGTGAAGGCCAGAATGCCTTCAGCCGTCCGGTGAAGGTCGCCCTCCGCATCGAGCGGCACGAGCGGCGCCTGATCGCCCTTGAGCCTGATGTCCGCCAGCACAAGCCGCAGGGCCGGCTTTTCCGCCCGCGCCGGGTCGTGGACCAGGGCGCCACTCGCCAACGTCGTCGTGGCGGCAAGAGGACCACCGTCTTGATCCAGAACCAGCCGCATCGGCGTGCCCGCCACCGTTTCCAGAAAAAGGCTGACGACCCCTGCGGGGGATACCGTCGCCATGGCGCCACCGTCCGGCGCACCAAGGCACAAGGGCTTCACCGGCCGCACCTCCAGCCGCCCGAAGGTCAGCCGCTCCACGGTTACGGTGGTGCATCCGTCCGGCGCCAACCGCACCCACCCCCCGTTCATCGCTACCGACGCGCGGCCATCAAGGGCGAGCTTTTCGGCCATCCCCTCCACCGCTCCCTCGGCTTGAAGGCGCAGCACGCCCGCAAGGTCCGACCACGACAAGCCGCCGACCTCCAGCATGGCCGTGCCCCGCCCGGTCACGGCCGGTTCCGTCCTCAACGCCGCAAGGTCGACCGGCCCCAGAATGGCGTTGAGGTGGAGCATCCCATCGTCCCGCCGCGCCGTCACAGTACCGGCAATCGGCATCACGATGGGGCCGACCGACCGCTCGACCGTCACCACGGCATCCTCCACCACTACCGACTCGGCAGGCAAGTCAGGAAAGGAGCCGCCCGTGCCGTTGCTGTCGACACTCAGCCGCAGCCGCACCCCCGATGCCATGACGCCTTCCAGCCGGCGGTGGCGCAAACTGTCGAGCGACCACGTCAGAGCCAGCCGCTCGATGCCTTCGTTCCGGGCGGGGTCCAGGCGCACCGTCGCCTCCCCCCTCCCCCATTCCAAACGATGCACGGTGACTTGCGCCTCGGGATAGCCCCGAGCGCGCGCCATGTCGGTCGCCAAGGCGTTGATCAGGCCCGATCGGTCGATGGCCATGACCATCCCCGTCAGGACCACCATCGCCACACCCGCCGCCAACAATCCAAGCACGCCCCGCCGCTGCATCGCGCTTCCGTCTCGTCCGTGCCTGCCTTGTGGAGATTAACACGCGAAGGGTTCTTCGCTTTCCACCCAAGTGGAGATGAGGCGTGCCAACCGCCGGGCATCATCCGAAAGCCCCCCCGACCCCATTCTTTCGCGGCGCCAATCCGACCTTTCGTACCCTCGTCAATTCCTCTATGGTCGTTGCCGCCAACTAAGACCCCATCAACCCTGTTTTCTGCGGGACGAGCCGATGCGTTGGTCGAAGCAATTCATCCTGGCGTCCGTGCTGGGCGCTCTCATCTGGAGTGGGGAGGCATTCGCCTTGGATACTGAAAACACTCTCTACTTGGACCTGAAGGATGGCCGCGTGGTCATCGAACTGCGTCCGGACCTCGCCCCGAACCACGTCGCGCGCATCAAGGAATTGGCGCGCCAAGGATTCTACGACGGTGTCGTCTTCCATCGCGTGATCGACGGCTTCATGGCCCAAACCGGCGATCCGACCGGCACCGGCACCGGCGGTTCCGGCAAGAAGCTGAAAGCGGAGTTCTCGAAGGAGTCGCATGTGCGCGGCACCACGTCCATGGCCCGCGCCATGGACCCGAACAGCGCCGACAGCCAGTTCTTTATCTGTTTCCAGCCCGCCAACCACCTGAACGGCCAATACACCGTGTGGGGCAAGGTGGTCGAGGGGATGGAGCATGTCGACAACATCAAGAAAGGCGCCCCCGGCTCCGGCACGGTCAAGGACCCGGATAAGATCATAAAGATGCAGGTCGCGGCCGACGCCAAGTGACCCGAACCGCAGCCCGGCAACCCAAACTGTTTGGTGGCGAAACGTTGTTGGGAGCCGGTCTGTTTGTTCCTCCAGGAGTATGGCTGGCGGATCGCCCGGTGCCTGTCCATGCCTGAGCCGACGCGGACTCGTCCCTCGCCGTCCTGGTGAGCCACAAGCGCCCGCCACGCCAAGGCCGGTCAACCCCGCCGCCGCCGGCCCGTCAGGGCCAGGGTTGACGGGCCGGCGGCGGGCACCTTTCAGGCCGCCATCTACCGCATCCTCAAAGCCGAGGGCTTGGGGCGCTTGCCGGCACGCCCGGCAACGGCCCGCAAGAAGGGTAGCGGCGCCGCCTTTCCTTTTGCCGTGCCCCCTGCGCTGACCGATCGCGGGTCCTGCTTCACCCCGACGGCTTCGAGGCCGCCTGTCGTGCCCTAGGCATCCAGCACCGGACGAAGTGGTCCGTGCGCGGCTTCAGGCGCCGCCGGAGTTGCCCAACCCGACCTACCGCCCACCCGATCCCTGTGCCCGCACCAAGGTGCGGGTTGCCGCGCGGGTCACGGTCGAGCACGCCAAGGAGGTGTCGCAACCGGAGAACGAGCCGCCGGTGTCACTGTTGCATCTACCCATTAAGATAATGCCCCTCCTTCTGCATTTCTGCGCGGATGCCCTGGATCAGATCGTTGGCCCGGATGACCGGGGGCCGGCGTTCGACCGCCAGAAGGCAGGCATGGCGCAAGACGTTGACGATGGCGCCGCCAGCCATTTCGTGGTCGGCCGCCAGACGGGCGAAATCCACGTCGCTGGCAAGGCTGAAGGCCTCGTTCCGGAAGGTATCCCGCCACAGCCGCAACCGCGCCTCGGCGTCGGGCATGGCGAAGAGAATGGAGGACTGGAACCGGCGGCTGAACGCCTCGTCCATGTGGGACTGATGGTTGGTGGCCAGGATGGCAAGGCCGGAATAATCCTCAAGCCGTTGAAGGAGATAAGAGATCTGCTGGTTGGCCGCCCGGTCGTTGGCGGAGCGCGACTCCGTGCGCTTGCCGAACAGGGATTCCGCCTCGTCGAAGAACAACACCCATTTGCGATGCTGGGCTTGGTCGAACAGGGCGCCCAGATTTTTTTCCGTCTCCCCGATCCATTTGGAGACAATACGCGACAGATCCACCCGATAGACCGGAAGCCCATGCACCTTGCCGAGCAGACAGGCGGTCAGGGTCTTGCCGGTGCCGGGTGGGCCATGGAACAGGCATCGGTAACCGGGCTTCAGCCGACGGGCCAGATTCCACTCATGCAGGAGGGTGTGGGAATGGCGCAGCCAGCTCTGGATCATACCCACCTGACGCAAGGTCTTGGTGTCGAGCACCAGATCGTCCCAGTCCAGCGTCGTGGTGACGCGCTGGGCCGGGAAATCAGGGCCCGGCGGTGGGTCATCTTCCTCCCCCGACAGCAGCGTCTCCAGCCAGACGGCGGTCGGGCGCAGCGCGGCCGACAGGGGCGGTTCGTCCGGGTGCCGGAGGTCCAGGGTCAGCACGCCATGGGTAACCAGTCGCTGGTCGGGGGCGAACAACCGCCGGTAGGCCAGCCGCCGGGCCAGATCGCGGCCCGCCAACAGGAACATGGCGGTTTCCGCCGTAGGCAGGAACCCGGCGTGGGCTTGTCCGGTGAGACCTCCGAACTCGCTGAATCGGGCGCCCGTCGCCTCGTTGCGCAACAGGAACGGATCCAGCAGATCGGGCGCAAGGTGCGGCGCCAAGGCCAGGATCAGCACCAGCCGTTCCGCCGGACCAAAATGGAGGGTCCGCAGGGCATCGGCATAAGGCCCGTCCGACCCGTCGAGGGGTGGTGGGCTGGCCGGGTCGCCGTCGGGCGCGCCGGTCGCGAAGCGCGCCTCTATGACCTCCTGGAGCCAAGCCAGTTCCCATCGGATGAACCGAGCATTGGCCCTGTGATCGTCATGATGGAAGCAGTGCGTTTCTGCCATGGAGCCTCCCCGGTGGTCACCAGCTTACGTGGATCGGATCCCTCATCCATCGGTGGTACACTACTGAGAAACCCCAGGGAACCTGATCGACCAGCACGTCCAGAGTCTTGCGCTGCACTGTCAGGTTCCAGCGGCCCTCGTCCCGCTCCAAGCGCCCCTCGCGCTGAAGAAAAGTCTCCCGCAGCCCGGTGGGGGAGGTGTTGCGGATGATCGTCCAATGGGCAAGCACGGCGGCGATC
>DASPMK010000435.1:0-3686 GCA_035627075.1 Azospirillaceae bacterium | reverse complement strand
GCCCTCGACGACGCAGCAGACGTCGCGGGTGTCGTTGTCCAATCGATCCATGATCAGTTCGTGCGGGGCATACCGGCGCCACTTGCACTGACGGGCCAGCGATGTCCGGTCAGCGGGAGACAGAGGGGCCAGAAGCTCGATACCGTCGAGTGAATAGATGGACGTCTCGCTGCTCACCACAACCTCAGTCATTCTCCTAAAAGTGGTGCAATATATCACGCACTTTATAAGGTGGGAATCGCTGATAATGCTGCGGGTGGCATTCCGCCGTGCTGAAGATTTTCGAGGAACGGTCATTTTTTGTTAACTAGTTTTGGAAATAATTCATTAACTAAAATTTCTTCCTTTGTGCAGGGCCGGTTGACGATGATATTTTTCCGAATTCCTTCGGCGCGCTCGATCGATGGCCTGTTCCTCCTGATGGTGGTCGCAATGCCGCTGGTGGCGGCGGTGGCGGCAGCGGCCGGGATCATGGTTCTGGGGGGGCGTGAGGGCGGTGGTCCGCTCACCATTCTCCTTGACGTCGCCAAGTTCTGCTATCTCGGCGTTGCCATGGCCCATTTGTCGCGCGGGCTTGCCGAGCGGACGGACGGCGGCCTTGCCTCGGAAGCCTGGTGGAACCCGAAGGCCGAAGCCCAGGAAGCACCAGCGTTTGATGGCGAATTTTGGCACCGCTTTCCCAATCACTTTGATGGTGCGGCGATCGGCTTGGCTCTTGCCTTGATGCTGGCGATGTTTTGATATCGACAAGCCCCTGAAGGGACTCGCCTTCAGCCCTTAAGCGCCCGGGGGGGCCTCCACGCGCCTGACTATGGACCATACGACAGTTCAACTCCCGTAGGCCCTTGAGGTGTTTGCCTCTTCCTCGATCCTGATCCGGTGCCGAAGGATCAGGAGGTTTGCCACGGTGAACAGAACGGCGGCGCTTTCCTGCCCGAAGGCCAGCGGCAGTACGGCGATTTCGGCGGTGACGACGAGATAATTCGGGTGCCGCAGGAAGCGGTACGGTCCCCGGCGGATCAGAGAGGCTCCGGGGGCGACGATGACGCGGGTCGTCCAGAGCGTTCCCAGGGTAGCGATGATCCACAAACGCGCCATCTGCAACAGCGCAAAGAGGCCGAGCAGCGGCCAGCGGACCGGCGCGTCATGCGCCGTGAAGAGGAACAACGCCGCCAGCCAGGCGACATGCAGTCCCACGATGACGGGATAATGCCCGGCACCGACCTCGTGGCCGCCAGCCGCCAAAAGCCGCCGGGTGTTGCGTCGCGCTACGTGCAACTCGCCAAGGCGCTGGAGAGCCACCAGAAGAACGATCACCTGAGGCGTGCCGATCATCACAGGTCGACCAGAAGGAATCCAGCGGTGAAGCCGGGACCTAGGGCGCTCATCAGGTGCCGTCCCCGGGCACCGGCGGCAAGCCGCCGTTCGAGGACAAACAACACCGTAACGGCCGACATATTGCCGTAGTCGCGCAGCACCGCGCGGGCCTCTTCCACGCCATCCACGCACGGTGCCAAAGCGTCGGCGAGCGCCTCCAGAACCTTGGCGCCGCCCGGGTGGCAGATGAGTCCGGCCAGATCCTCAAGACCCAGATCCCAGCGTTCCAAAAAGGATTCGACGGCTGGGCGGAAGCGGGTGCGAACCAGGGTGGGGATGCTCTGGCTGAAAATCACACCCAGGCCGTCCTCCTCGACCCGCCAGCCCATGATATCGCGGGTTCCGGGCCAGGTATGCTCGCCCCAGCCCCGCAAGGTGGGACCCGCGCCTTCATCATCCGCGCGCAGCACTGCCGCGGCGGCACCATCGGCGAACAGCGCCGTGGCGACGATGTTAACCGGGCTGGTATCCGGCGCCCGCATCGCCAACGTGCAAAGTTCCACCACCAGGAGCAGCACCGTTTTCCCCGGCCGGGCAAGAGCCATTTCCGCCGCCCGTGACAACCCCAGGACACCGCCGCAGCACCCCAGCCCGAACAAGGGCAACCGCTGTGTGGTCGGCGCAAATCCGAACCGATCCATCAGCAGGGCGTCCAGGCTGGGAGTGGCGATCCCTGTGCTCGACACCGTGACGATGGCGTCGACATCCCTCACCGAAAGCCCGGCACAGTCCAGGCATGTCCGTGCGGCTTCCGAGAGCAGGTCGAGGGCGACCTCCAGATACGCTTCGTTCTTTTCCGGCCAGGAGCGGGCCTGGAGATACCACGCCATTGGGCGGGCCGCATGGCGGGTTTCGATCCCCGAGTTGAGGAACACCGGAGCGAGACGGTCGAAGTCGCGCATGCGGCCCGCAAAGACCTGCCGGGCGGCATCGCGCGTGTCTTCCTGGCGGAACCGGTGTGGTGGAACGGTCGTGGCCAGGGAGAGCAGCCGGGGGTAGACGATCGTCATGGCAGAAGAACACACGCCGGCTTCTTTTGTGCCATAGCGCCTGGACCGGAGGGCGCCGTCATGCGAAATTGACGCTCAAGGCAAGGGAGGATTCCTTGGACGACGAAAGGATTCCCGTCATCACGATCGAAACCGGAGAGCCGAAGCCGCCCCGCTCCCCTAGACGGCGCGGGCTCGGCGGGAGGCTGCGGGCCTATTTCCTTGCCGGGGTGCTGGTTACCGCCCCCATCTCGATCACGCTTTATCTGTCCTGGCTGTTCATCGGCTTTATTGATGGGCTGGTCACGGCCATCATCCCGACCCGCTACAACCCGGAAACATATCTGCCATTTTCGATTCCCGGGCTCGGCGTGGTGCTGGTGCTGGCGGCGCTGACCGTGATCGGCGCCTTTACCGCCGGCTTTGTCGGACGTCTCGTCATTCGCCTGGGCGAGGCCATCGTCGCCCGCACGCCGGTCATCCGTGGCATCTATGGCGCCACCAAGCAGATTTTCGAAACCGTACTGGCCAACCAGTCCGAAGCTTTCCGCGAGGTCGTCCTGGTGGAGTACCCGCGCAAAGGCGTGTGGTCGCTGGGCTTCATAACCGGCACGACCAAGGGCGAGGTGCAGAGCCTGACCGAAGAGGAGGTCATCAACGTTTTCATCCCGACCACGCCCAACCCCACGTCGGGTTACCTGCTGTTCGTGCCGCGTCCGGAGTTGGTGATGCTATCGATGACGGTGGAGGAGGGGATCAAGATGGTAGTATCGGGCGGAATCGTGACGCCGCCCGACCGGCGTCCTATCCTGACCGCAGATAGCGAACCGCCGCGTCCCGTTCGAACAGGTACAGCAGGACCTTGAGCGCCTTGCCGCGCGGGCCTTCCAGGTCCGGGTCCTTATCCAGGATGAGCCGCGCGTCGTCCCGCGCTACCGCCAGCAGGTCGGCGTGTTGGGCCAAATCCGCCAGACGGAATTCCGGCAGCCCCGATTGTTTGGTGCCCAGCACCTCGCCGCCGCCGCGCAGGCGGAGGTCCTCTTCCGCGATCACGAACCCGTCCTCGGTTTCACGGATCGTCTTAAGGCGCGCCTTGGCCGTTTCGGACAGCGGACCATCGTAGAGCAGGATGCACACCGACGGCTTCTCGCCGCGCCCCACCCGGCCGCGCAACTGGTGGAGCTGGGCGAGGCCGAAGCGTTCGGCGTGCTCGATCACCATCACTGTGGCGGCCGGCACGTTCACTCCCACCTCGATCACCGTCGTCGCCACCAGCGCGTCAAGCCGCCCTTCGGCGAAGGCGGCCATGACGGCATCCTT
>DASPMK010000434.1:0-2642 GCA_035627075.1 Azospirillaceae bacterium | reverse complement strand
GGTGGCAGCGTGGAGCACTGGAACGAGGAGGCGGGAGCGGTGTGGATGGACCGGGTGCTGAAGACCTGGCCCAGCGTGGTGTGGCTGAACCCGACGCCGGAACGGCACTGGCAGTACACGCCCTCGATCTGCGCCCTGAACGACATCCTCGAGGGGCGGATGTATCCGCTGACGCTCAAGGGGCTTGAGCAGGCGATGAAGCGGCTGGTGGCGGGATAGCCAAAACCCCTTGGCCGGCGAACACGGCCGTGACAGCCTCCCGCCAAATCTCGGGGAGGAACCATGAACCGCACCATCCTATCCGTCGGCGCAGCCCTCGGCGCCGGCCTCGTCGCCATCGCCGCCGCTTCGGCGGCCCAGGAGCCATGGTGGAACTCGAAATACGGCGAGGACGACACCCTCGGCGCCGTGAACAACCTGTCGCCCGAGGGCGTGCGCAAGGCGGCGCGGCTGATCCGCAGCGGCAAGACCTACTCCCTGGCGATCCCGACGGGACCCAACAGCCCTGCCTATGGCAGCCGCCGCTACGAAGTGACGATTTCTCCAGCGCCCGGCGGGAACACCACGCCGAACGGCTCCCAACGTGTCACATCCCATGACGAGCGGGTCGTGACCTCCATGGGCATCGGCACCCAACTGGACGGTTTGGGCCACCTCGGCGTCGATCACCACTACTACAACGGCCTGACGGGCGCGGAGCTGAACACCAAGGATGGCTTCAAGAAGCTGGAGCTGTCGAACATCCCGCCGATCGTCACACGCGGCGTGGTGATCGACATGACCAAGCACTATCAGCGACAGCTGGTGGTCGGCGACGCCTTCGGGCGCGCCGAGATCGAGGCGGCGATGCGGGCCCAGCGGCTTCGCATCAACCGCGGCGACGTAGTGCTGTTTCACACCGGCTGGATGCGGATGATCGCCGAGGACAAGGCGACCTATAACCGAAGCGAACCGGGCCTCACCGAAGACGGCGCGCAATACCTGGCCGACCTCGGCGTGGTGGCGGTGGGCGCGGACAACATCGCCCTGGAGCAGCTTCCCTCCCCGCCCGGCAAGAGCTTCATCGTCCACCAGACCCTGCTGGCCAAGAACGGCGTGCACATTCTGGAAAACGTCAACACCGGCCCGCTCGTGGCCGACGGGGTGAAGGAGTTCATGTTCGTGCTGGGTCAGCCGCGCTTCGTCGGCACGGTGCAGGTGGTGGTGAACCCGATCGCGATCCGCTGACCGCGACCGGGTTCGGCCCCCGTAGAGGCTAGAGCGTCACGCGTTTACACGGAACCATACCCGGCGTTGACGAGGTAGTTTGAGCACTCCTGAGGGGTGAACAGGCTGAGGAGTTGTCCGGAGGTTCGCCAGGTGGCTTCGACGTCGCGGGGCTGGGCTTTGCGCATGAAGTGCTTGAGCTTGGCGAAGACCTGCTCGATGGGATTGAGGTCGGGGCTGTAGGGCGGCAGGAAGATGAGGTGCGCGCCCTTGGCTCTGATGGCCGCTTTGGCGGCCTTGCCCTTGTGGCTGCCGAGGTTGTCCATGACCACCACATCGCCGGGCGACAAGGTCGGGGCGAGGATTTTCTCGACGTAGACCAGGAAGGCTTGGCCGTTGATGGGGCCGTCCAGCACCCAGGGGGCCTCGATGCGGTCGCAGCGCAAGGCGGCGATGAAGGTCAGGGTCTTCCAGTGGCCGAAGGGCGCATAGGCCCTCAAGCGCCTTCCCTGCGGAGCCCAGCCGCGCAGGGGCGCCATGTTGGTCTTGATCCAGGTCTCGTCGATGAACACCAGCCGGCCGGGGGCGATCTTCATCTGATGGGCCTTCCAGCGGCCGCGTTTTCGCGCCACGTCAGGGCGTGTCTGCTCCTCGGCCAGCAGGGTTTTTTTTATAGCTCAGCCGCTCGTCGTGGACGAACACCCACACCGCCTTGGCGTGGGCCTTGATCCCGCGCTCGGCCAGCTCCCGCGACAGGCCTTCCAGCGTAAACGGACCCGCCGCGATCCGCTCGCGCAGCCACTCGGCGTTGGCGCCGGATAAGGTGCGGGGCCGGTAGCCGCCTATCTGAGCTGGAGCCACCGAACCGGTTTCACGCTCGCGCTTCACCCACTTCGAAACGCACGAAGGACTGATCTGGAGCGCCTCGGCGATCTGACGATGCGTCTCGCCCTTGGCCTTGCGAGCCAACGCCCGACCCCGAAGATCCATCGAATAGGGAGCTGTCATGACCGCCGGCCTCCATCCGGCAGCCATCATGAATCAGATCAACGCTGATTTGAGAATCCCGATTCCGTCAAAGCGCGTGACGCTCTAGAGCAGGTTGCGATTTGATGGAATCAAATCGCCCGCTCTAGGTGTTTGTTTTGTCGCGCGTTTTGTTCCGATAACCGGTTCCCACTTATCGGAACGCGCTCTAGCCTCGAGCGGCCTTGGGCGGCCCCGCCGCCACCTCGTCCAGCTCACCGCCCACGAAGTCCCACAGCGCCGCGATCTCCGCCGCCGCGGCCTCGTCGTCGGCTTCCTCGGCCGAACGCCCCGTCTCCAGCGCGCTCTGGTAGACGGCGCGCGAGCGCATCACCACCGGGGCGACCTGGGCTTGCATATAGGCCAGGCCCCGCAGGAAGCGACGAACGACCGGGGCCTCTGTTCCTTCA
>DASPMK010000433.1:0-2671 GCA_035627075.1 Azospirillaceae bacterium | reverse complement strand
TCTCGTCGAGAACTTCTTCTGCAAGATCAAAGAGTTCCGCCGCATTGCCACCCGGTACGACAAAACCGACACCAGCTTCGCCGCCGTCATCAATCTTGTCGGCATCGTCTTGAACACCCGATGAATGTCAACAGACCCTAGCATTGCCCGCACCGCCTCCGAACGCGCGCAAGTCACCAACGTTACCATCCAATCGTTGGCCGATCAGGCGCGCAACATCGGCGAGGTGGTCGAACTCATCAACGGCATCGCCAGCCAGACCAACCTTCTGGCGCTCAACGCCACCATCGAAGCGGCACGCGCCGGGGAGGCGGGGAAGGGCTTTGCCGTGGTGGCGTCCGAGGTGAAGAATCTGGCCAACCAGACCGCCAAGGCCACCGAGGATATCTCAAGCCAGATCGCGGCCATGCAGCAGGCCACCGGGCAGGCGGTGGATGCCATCATGGAAATCACCCATACCATCGGCGAGATCAACGAGATTTCCACCACTATCGCTGCCGCGGTGGAGGAGCAGGATGCGGCGACCAAGGAGATCGCCCGCAACGTCCAGCAGGCTTCCTCGGGCACGCAGGAGATTTCGACAAACATTGTCGGCGTGCAGCAGGTGGCCTCGGGCACGGGCAAAGCCGCCAGCCAGGTGCTGGAGGCGGCGCGCGAGTTGTCGCACCAGTCCGAAAACCTGTCGCATGAGGTCGATCGCTTCATCCATCAGGTTCGCGCGTCCTAAAGGATAGGGACGGGGTGCTGCTACCCGTTGGGCCAATCCCGACGGGTGGTGTCCCCACGCTGCGTAAGCTCCCTGTGCGGCTTGGGCCCGTTGCGTCATACTCTTTGGATGGCCGGAGGCAGTGGCCCGGTAAGAGAGGCGACCTGTGAAGAAGCTCGCGATTGTGTTGGCGGCCGGTATCCTGTGGGCTGGGGCGGTCCAGGCCCGCGACCTGACTGTCGTGTCCTGGGGCGGCGCCTACCAGGACGCGCAGAAAAAGGTCTATTTCGAACCGTTTCGGCAGGCCACCGGCATTCCTCTGATCGACGAATCCTGGGATGGTGGCATCGGCGTGCTGCGCGCCAAGGTCGAAGGAGGGAGTTCCACCTGGGACGTGGTGCAGGTCGAGTCCGAGGAGTTGGAACTGGGCTGCGAGGAGGGCCTCTACGAGAGGCTCGACTATGCCAGGATCGGCGGCAAGGACCAGTATCTTCAAGAGGCGGTGCATCCCTGTGGCGTGGGTGCCATCGTCTACGATTTCGTCCTCGGTTACGACAAGAACCGCCTGAAGGACAACGCGCCCAAGTCCTGGACCGATTTCTTCGATACCCAGAAGTTCCCGGGCAAGCGCGCGTTGCGCCAGGGGGCAAAGACCACGTTGGAAATCGCGCTGATCGCCGACGGCGTGGCGCCCAAGGATGTCTACACGCTGCTGGCGTCGGAGAAGGGGGTGGAGCGGGCTTTCAAAAAGCTCGACACCATCAAGCGCGATCTCATCTTCTGGAAAGCCGGCGCCCAGCCGCCGCAATTGCTGGCGTCGGGTGAGGTGGTGATGACCTCGATCTACAACGGCCGCGTCGATGCCGCCAACCGGAACGAGAAGCGCAACTTCGGCATTGTCTGGGACGGTGCGCTGTTCACGCTCGACAGTTGGGTAATCCTGAAGGGCTCGCCCAACCGGGAGGCGGCCTACAAGTTCCTGGATTTCGTCGGCAAGGCTGAGAATCAGAAAAATCTGCCCAAGTACATCGCGTACGGCGTCACCGACAAGAAGGCCCCCGAGATGATTCCGGCCGCCGAGTTGGCGAACCTGCCGACGGCACCGCAGAACATGGCCAACGCCGTCGAGGTCAGCGCCCAGTTCTGGCTGGAAAACCTGGACCGGCTGACCGAGCAGTTCAACACCTGGGCGGCGCAGTAAGCTTTAAAGGGTGAGGCCCCGGGGCCTCGTTCCGTCATGACGAACGCGTCCCTCAAGGCCAACCTCCGGCGCGCCGAGCGGCGGCGCGTCCTCAGGGCGTTTGGGCTGGTGGCGCCGCTGCTGGTGTTCTTGCTGTTTACCTTTCTGTTGCCGATCGGCGGCATGCTGGTGCGCAGCGTCGAGGATACCGAACTGGCCGAGGTCTGGCCGCGCACCGCCTCCGCCATCAAGCCCTGGGATGGGCGCGATCTGCCCGACGAGGCGGTATTTCAGGCCTTGGCGGCCGACCTCAAGGAGTCGCGGGCTCAAGGCACCGTCGCCACCGCCGCCCGCCGTCTTAACTATGACATCAACGGGCTGCGCACTCTGGTGATGTCCACGGCCCGCCGAGTCCCCGATGCGCAAGCGGTGGCCTCGGTCGGGAAGGCGATGATCGCGCTCGATGCGCGATGGGGCGAGCGCGCCACCTGGGCCGCCATCCGGCGTGCATCCGGGCCGGTCACCGGCTTCTTCCTGCTGCGGGCGGTCGATCTTCAGCGCGACGCCGACGGCGATATCGTCGCGACACCGCCTGACGAGGCCATTTACCGCACCATTCTGCTGCGGACCTTCGGCGTGGCGCTCTTGGTCACGGTGCTGTGCCTGGCATTGGGCTATCCCGTCGCCTATCTGCTGGCGACCCGGCCGCCGCGGGTTTCCAACCTGTTGATGATTCTGGTGCTGCTGCCGTTCTGGACGTCGCTCCTGGTGCGTACGGCGGCTTG
>DASPMK010000432.1:0-4913 GCA_035627075.1 Azospirillaceae bacterium | reverse complement strand
CGCGCTCGCCGACGATGGTGTCGTAGCCGTCGGGCAGCGAGGCGATGAAGTCATGGATCTGTGCCAGCCTTGCCGCCTCCTCCACCTCGGCCTGGGTGGCGTCGGCGCGGCCGAAGGCGATGTTGAAGCGGATGGATTCGTTGAACAGCACGGCATCCTGCGGCACCACGGCAACGGCGGTGCGCAACGAGTCCTGGGTCAGGCCGCGCAGATCCCGGCCGTCCAGAAGAATGCGGCCCGAGACGGGGTCGTAGAAGCGGAACAGCAGGCGGGCGAGGGTCGATTTTCCCGCTCCCGTCGGTCCGACGACGGCCAGCGTACGCCCGGGCGGGATGGTGAACGACACGCCTTCAAGCACCGGGCGGCGCGGGTCGTAGGCGAAGCCCACGGACTCGAAACGGACCTCGCCGGGGCCGGCGGGGAGGGGGCGGGCATCCGGATGGTCGGCCACCTCCGCCACTTCGTCCAGCAACGCCAGCATCTGTTCCACGTCCACCAGCGACTGCTTGATCGAGCGGTAGAGCTGCCCGACTCGGTCCAGGGGGCGGATCAACTGCACCAGATAGGTGTTGACCAGCACCATGTCGCCCACCGACATCGCCCCGTCCGCCACCCGCGCCCCGGCCAGCAGGATCATCGCCAGGAGGCCGATGCCGAGGATCGACACCTGGAGGATGCCGGTCAGGCTGCGCGACACCATGGCGCGGACGCTCAACCGCTCGACCCGGCGCAGGGCGGTATCGTAGCGCTCGGCAATGCGGGCTTCGGCGCCGAAATACTTGATCGTTTCGTAATTCAAAAGGCTGTCCACCGCCTTGCCGTGTGCCTCGGCCCCTTCGGCCACCACGCGGCGCTGCTGCCTGCGCAGCCACTCCGACCCCGTCACCAGGGCGAAGACGTAGAGCGTCAGGGTGGCGATGGTGATCAGCGCGAAGGTGGGCTCGAACGCCCGCAGCAGCACCACCGTGATGAAGCCGATCTCCGCCACCAGCGGCAAGATCAGGAACACCGCGTCGAACAGCAGCTCGCGCGTGCCGCGCATGCCGTTCTCCAGCACGCGGGACAGGTGCCCGGTGCGGCGCGCCAGATGGAAGCGCAAGCTGAGGCCGTGGACGTGGCGAAACACCTCCAGCCCCATCAGGCGCTGCAACCGCTGCTCCAACGGTGCGTACAGGGTCCAGCGAAGTTCGTTCAGCACCTTGGCCAGCCACGTCATGGCGGCATAGGTCACCAGCAGCGCTATCGGCATCGCCGCCGCGCCGCCCGCCGCGCCGCCCGTCGCCAGGTGATCCACCGCGCGGGCGAACAGGATCGGCACCGTCGCGTTCAAGAACGCCGCCATGCCCATCATCGCTACCGTGACCACGAAACGCAGCCGCAGCCGTGCGTCGCGGCGCGGCCACAAGAACGGCAGCAGACGGAGGAAGGCCGCCTTGTCCGTGACGTGAGGCGGGATGTCGGAAGGGCGTTCGGTCAGAAAGCGCGGCATGACGCGATGGTGGGGCGGGGACACGCGCTTGGCAAGCCGTTCGTGTACCATCGATCAACCCAAGAAAAGTCATCCGCGGTAAAAGGTGACGTAGCTCTTCCGTCGAGCACTTGATAGAAATTACCGTCATCGCGTGTGGAGATGTGCTCATGCCGAAGCTTTTCCGTGTTGCCGCTGCCTTCTTCATTGTCCTTTTTGGCGCGACGTCGGCGAATGCCGAAAGCTGGACGGTTACGTCCGAGGAAAATTACCCGCCTTACAATTTCAACCAGGACGGCAAGCGCACCGGCATGGACGTGGAGATCGTCGAGGCGGTGCTGGCCCGTATCGACGTGACGCCGGAACACCGCGCCGTTCCCTGGAACCGGGTTGTCAACGACCTGGACCAGAACCAGACCGACATAGGCTTCCAGTTCGTCGGGAAGCCCGAGCGCTTCGAGAAGTACAACATGGCCGGTCCCCACCGCGCCGGCGTGACGGTGTTCGCGGTGCGCGCCGATTCCAGCATCGCCTTCGATCGGTTGGAAGACCTGACCGGCAAGAAGGTCGGCATCGTCTCGGGGTTCGCCTACACCACCGATTTCGATCAGGCCGGCTTCATCGTCAAGGAAGCGGCGACGGACAATTTGTTGAACCTGCGCAAGCTGATGGCGGGGCGCATCGACGCGGCGATCGGCGATCTCCACACGCTGGCTTGGCTGGTCAAGCAGGAGAAGATCGGCGACAAGGTCAGGTTCCTGCCCAGGCCGCTGGCCGAGGTGCCGCGCTACATCGCCTTCCCCAAGCCGCGCATCGAACAGGCCAACCGCTTCGGCAAGGCGTTGGACGAGTTGAAGGCCGATGGCACGATCCAAAGCATTGTCGCCAAGTGGCAGGCGGTGGACTGATACGGGCGGCGTTTGAACCAAAGGCGGTTGATGGAAGCCGTCAACCGCCTTTGGTATGAGATAGGGAAACGCGGGTCAGGGCGTGCCGTCGGGCGGCGAGGTTTCGCGCCCCAGGCTGTGCCGGTCGAAGGTCACGCTCTTGACCAGGGCCTGGGCGGTGCAGCCCAGCGTGATGTTGAGATCGTCCACCGCCTTGCGGGTGATGCGGGCAACGATGCCGGTCGGCCCCACCTGGAGGCGGACCTCGACCTCGGCGGCATCGATCGGGCGCATGTCGACCACCCGGCCCGCCAGGACGTTGAGGAAGCTCATCCCCTCCGGCGGATGGATCGCCAGGCCGACGTCGCGCGCCCGGATGCGCACCCGCACCGGGCTCCCCGGGGCCAGATCCAGGTTGGGCACCCGCAGGTGCCCGCCGGCGAAATCCACCGTCGCCAGCCGGTAGGCCTCATCCACCGATCGCACCCGCCCCTCGATCACCGAGCCGGCCTCGTAGCGGCCGAGCAGCGGGTGAAGATCGAGTTGGCTGGTCAGCTCGTCGATCGGCCCCACCGCCGCCACCTCGCCGCCGGCCATCAGCACCAGCGTGCTGGCCAGCCGCGTCACCTCGTCCAACGCGTGGCTGACGTAGACGATGGGCAGGCCAAGCTCGTCGCGCAGCCGCTCGACATAGGGCAGGATCTCCTCCTTGCGCGCCTCGTCCAGTGCCGCCAGCGGCTCGTCCATCAGCAGCAGGCGGGGACTGGACAGCAACGCCCGGCCGATCGCCACCCGCTGCTTCTCGCCTCCCGACAGCCCCGCCGGCCGACGGTCGAGCAGGGCCGCGATGCCCAGCAACTCCACCACCGTCCCCAGGGCGCCGAAACGCTCGCCCCTCGGCGTGAAGAAGCGGCCGTACAGCAGGTTCTGGCGCACGGTCAGGTGCGGGAACAACCGGCCTTCCTGGAAGACATACCCGATGCGCCGGCGGCGCGCCGGCACGTCGATGCGTTCGGTGTGATCAAACAGCACCCGCCCGCCTACCACGATGCGGCCGCGGTCCGGCCGCTCCAACCCGGCGATCATCTGGATCAGCGACGTCTTGCCTGAGCCGGAGCGCCCGAACAGGGCGGTGACGCCCGGCCCGGCGCAGAACCGCGCCGCGATCCGGAAGGCGCCAAGCCGCTTCTCGACATCGATCTCCAGGGTCATGGGAACGCGGCCTTCGGTTACGGGCGAACGAGGGGGTGGCCCGGATGCTACCACCGGCGTTCGCGCCGTGCATCGGACGGATTCCGCCCGCGCCCTGTTGGGAAGGGGATAGCGGCCACGCCAGTGGAAAAGGAGCCCGCCTTTGTTCGATCCGCCCCCGTTCGATTCCCGGGACATCGGCGTCATCACCCCCGACGAACAGGCCGACGCCCTGCGCACGATGATCGCCGTGTTCGCCACGTCGGTCGTGCGTCCCGACCGGCCTGAACCGCGCAACGCCATCAGCGCCGAAATCCTCGACATCCTGGACGAGGTGCCCGATGACGAGGTCGAGCCGGTGTCGCAACTGTTTGCGATGATGGTCATGCGGCTGCGCCGGCGCAGCCACCCGCGCCACACCACTTTCCGGCTGGCGGTGGAGGCGGCGGTGCTGGCGCACAAGCTTACCGGCCACCCCGCGCCGGAGAGCGAAACCGCCTATCTCGCCACCGACCAGCCGGGGTTGAGCCAGATCGACGCCGCCTGCGACATGCTGTTCGAGGAGATGGATGGCATGACGCCGGGCGAGGTACCGGCGTGGCTGACCGCCCATGTGATCGCCGCGGCCCTCATCCACGCCGACCTGCCCGACGGGGCGGCGCCGGAAAATCTGGACCGCCTCGACCTTGGGGTCGCCGAATTCCTGGTGCGGGCCGCCGCGCAGTACCTCTATTCGACCTCCGGACGGCCTGAAGGGGATGACGAGGAGGCGGGGTGAGTACTCCTGTGTGGACAGCCGGGAGGGCTGTCCCTAAAAGAGCGGCATGACGGATCGAAGCAGCACCGGAGCGACGCCATGATGGCGTCGTCGCACGTCGTGGTGGCGGCAGCCTGCTGGACGCTGGCGGCCGGACGATTGGGGCTGCCGGCCGATGCCGGCACCCTGGGGCTGGCCGCCTTCGGCTCGCTGCTGCCCGACATCGATCATCCCAAGTCCTGGGTGGGACGGCGGCTGCCGATGATCTCCCATCCGGTATCGGCCATCTTCGGTCATCGCGGCATTACCCATTCGCTATTGGCGGTGGCGGGGTGCGTGGCGGCGTTGCGCTGGGAAGGCTGGGGCTGGCACGCGTTGCCCCTGTGGGTCGGCTACCTGTCGCATCTGATGGCCGACGCCCTGACCCCGGCCGGGGTGCCGTTCCTCTGGCCGTGGCGGCGGACCTTCGGGTTGCGGCTGGTGCGCACCGGCTCGTTCCTGGAATGGCTGGTGGCGGTAGCGGCGGCCTTGGTGGTCGGCGCCCCCCACGTTTCCGTATGATACCGCCCGTCCGGCGCGGAGACGCGGGGCAAGCCCGCGCAGGACGACA
>DASPMK010000431.1:0-6949 GCA_035627075.1 Azospirillaceae bacterium | reverse complement strand
AGGCCGATAGCCTCCAGCATGGTCGCCGACTGCCGTCCGATGATGTCATCACCGCGCAGGGCCACCACCGGCACCCCCATCCACAGCGCCTCGCAGGTCGTCAATCCGCCGTTGTAGGGAAACGGGTCGAGCGCCACGTCGACGTCGCCGTATTCCCCCAGCATCAAGGCGTGCTCGGAAAACCCTCGCAGCTCGATCCGCTCCGGATCGACGCCCAGATCGGCGAAGCGGCTCCGCAGCCGCGCCGCCACCGTGGCGTCGGCGAAGGACGACCATTTCAACAGCAGCCGCGCCGTCGGCACCTCCTTGAGGATGGATGCCCACAGCGCCAGGACAGCACGGTTGAGCTTGCTGACGTGGTTGAAACAGCCGAACGTCACATGCCCACGCTTCAGCATGGGTGCCGTCGCCACCGCCGGGGCGCTGCCGGGTGGCGAATAGCACAGCCGTGGCCGTGGCAGGCGCAGTAGCCGCTCGGTGAAGCGTTGCGCCGTGCCCTCGGGCGAATGGCCGATGTCGGTGATCAGGTAGTCCATGGCGTCCAGCCCGGTGGAGAAGAACGACTCCACCCATGTCACCTGCACCGGAGCGGCGCGGCGGGCGAAGACGCCCAGGCGGTGCCAATGGGAATGGCCGGACAGATCGACCAGCACATCCACCCCATCGCTGCGGATCAGGGCGGCGGCGGCGGCATCGTCGAGATGATGGATCGGCCGCACGGCATCGAAGCTACCCTCCAGGGCCGGTCCGAGGGTGGCGAGGTCGGGGGTGTTGGCGTAGCACAGCGGCGTGACTTGGGCGCGGTCGTGACGGCGCAGCACGTCCAGCGCGAACCGTCGGGTCGATGCCATATGAAAGGCGCCGACATAGCCGACGCGCAAGGGGCCATCCTGGCGAGGGAGACGCTTGACCGACGGGAGATGCGGCGGCTCCATATACCGTGCCCACAGGCGGATGGCGTGGAACCGCTCCTCGGGTGAGAACCCGGGGACACTGTGCAGAGCAAATAACAGATTGCTGTGCGCCGCCGGATTGGCGGGGCGACCACGCGCCACCGCCTGTCGAAAAGCCTCCACTGACTCCTCGGCTTCACCCGAGGCGCCGAGCACGGCGCCCAGCGTGTTCCAGGCCGCCGCATCCCAGGGGTCCACGGCAAGCGTCCGGCGCACCGCCGCTTCGGCCATGCCGAGCCGTCCTTCCCGGAAGGCCGCCAGGGCGCCACGGTGCAGGGCGGGCGCCTCGAACGCCGGTGGCGCAGGATCGGCGCACACCGGGCCGACACGGATGAAACGCTGGATCGCTTGATCATCAAGGCCAATCGCGCGAGGGTTGCGACAACCCGGCAAGGCCGCCACGCCGGACAATTCGTGGACGCCCTGGGTAAATCGCAGCCAATGGACGATCTCGCCCGCCATGGTATCGATAACGACGAGGCCGCACCAGGGCTCCAACCCCAGCCGGGCCAAAGCGCCGTCATCGGACAGGCCGACCACGGCGAACCGATCGACGAAGGCGAGACCCCGGGGGTAGCCGGGGCAGAAGACCAACGGGCGGAAACATCGGGTGTCGGGATCGACCCAGCCGAGCTCGCCGGTCCCGGCGTTGAGCAGCCACAGCCGTCCCCGGTACCAGCGTGGCGAGTGCGGCATCGACAGCCCCTCGGCAGCAACGGCGCCGGTGGCGAGGTCGTAGACCCGGCCGCCGTCGGCACGGTGTGCCCGCCAGCCCTCCCGGACATCGCTTTCACCGGCCAAGGCGGCCCAGCGTGGCCAGCCTCCCTCATCAAGGGCTACACCGTTGAGGTGGCAGCGATCCTCGGGAGCCAGCATGGACAGGAACGGGGGCGTCCACAGAGGCGTGAAGCTGGCATGGTCATCGACGGCGGCAACACAATTGAACAGAGCGCTGGCGAATACCGGCCGTCCATCGGCATCGACCGCGAGATCGTGGGCGGCGACGTCGCCGGTAACCCAGGCCCGGCGGGGAACGTAGAGGCGGTCGCACCCCTCATGCAGGCGGCTGGGAGGCAGGGCGTTGTCGAAGCGCCAGACCTGCCAATGTGTGGCGACAACCAGCCCGTCGCCGTGCGCGGCCAGCCCCATGCAGCGCGGCAGGCCGACATCGGAAAGGACCAGCGTGTCGTCCCAGTCGAGGCCGATGAGGAAGAGGCGCCCCTGTTGACAGGCCGACAGCGCCAGGCCCATTCGCTGGGCGGCCAGCCAGGCCGGAAAGCGCGGGGAGGCCGCGACTTCCACATCGAAGGCGGAGGTGCCGACGGCAACGGCTGGGGTGGAGGAAACCATGAGGGCATCGCTCCCCGAGCGGACAAGCAGTGGCGGAGCAATGCCGGTTAGCATGTTGGACGATCGGGAGAAAGGGTGGATTACGCACAATCGGCGCCATCTGTGACAGGACGTCGGGGAAATTGCAGATAGCGGGCGGAGCGGGCCTACCTTAATGTACGGGCAGGAGTTTGCTCAAGGTCACGCCATGCCCACCATCGACCGAGTTTCCCTCGCCGACGACGAAAGCCAATCCTCTGGTGGCTCCCGTTCCGCCGCGGTGTCGGCGAACGGCCGGTATGTGGCCTTCGTCAGCGATGCCACCAACCTGCTGACGACCAGCGACACCAATACCCAGTCCGACGTGTTCCTGCGCGATACGACGACCGGCACCACCGTCCGCCTGTCCGTCTCCACCGCCGGCGTCGAAGGCAACGGCGCCTGCTACAGTATTGCGGTGTCGGCGGACGGCCGCTACGTGGCGTACGCCAGCGATGCCTCCACCCTGGTGACGGACGACACCAACGCGTTGCGCGATGTCTTCGTGCGCGACACCGTCGGCAATACCACCACCCGCCTGTCGGTGGGCGGCAGCGGCGCCCAGAGTAACGGCGTATCCGATACCCCTTCTATCTCCGCCGATGGCCGCTACGTGGTGTTCGCCAGCACCGCCACCAATCTGGTGACCGGCGATACCAATGGGCAATCGGATGTGTTCGTGCGCGACACGCTGGCCGGCACCACCACCCGCCTGTCGGTCGCCGGCAGCGGTACCGAGGGCAACGGCGCCAGCGACAGCGCCGCCCTGTCCGCCGATGGCCGCTACGTGGTGTTCGCCAGCACCGCAACCAATCTGGTGACCGGCGATACCAATGGGCAATCGGACGTGTTCGTGCGCGACACGCTGGCCGGCACCACCACCCGCCTGTCGGTCGCCGGCAGCGGCACCGAGGGCAACGGCGCCAGCGACAGCGCCGCCCTGTCCGCCGATGGCCGCTACGTGGTGTTCGCCAGCACCGCCACCAATCTGGTGACCGACGACACCAATGGCCAGCGTGACGTCTTCCTGCGCGACCTCGTGGGCGGCACCATCAGCCGCGTGTCGCTGGCCGATGACGAAACCCAGGGTAACGGCGCCACCTTCAATCCTACGGTGGCGGCCGGCGGCCAATACGTCCTGTTCGCCAGCGACGCCTTCAACCTGGTGAGCGGCGACAGCAACGGACGGCGTGACGTGTTCGTGCGCGACACGGTGTCTGGCACCACCATCCGGCTGTCGGTATCCAACGCCGCCGCTCAAGGTGATACCGCCTCCGTGGGGGCCGCGATTTCCGGAGACGGTCACTATGCGGTATTCCAGAGCGATGCCACGACGCTGGTAACTGACACCAACGCCTTGTCCGACATATTCCGGGTCGATCTCGGCACCACGTCGGCTCCGCTGGTGCAAATCGTCGCCGACAACGCCAGCAAGAGCGAAGGCGACAGCGGCACCACCAGCTACACCTTCATCGTATCGCGCCTGGGCCTCGTCAGCGCCCCCGCCAGCTTCACCTATACGGTCACCGGCACGGCCACCAATCCCGCCACCGCCGCCGATTTCATGGGGGCGGCGTTGCCATCGGGCACCGTTACCTTCCCGGCCAACGATACCAGCGAAACCATCACCATCCCCGTGGCCGGCGATCTGACGCCGGAGTCGTCGGAAGGGTTCGTCGTCACCCTCACCACCAGCGATTCCGTCAAGTTCCTCAATACCTCCGCCACCGCGCTTATCGCCGCCGATGACGGTTTTCAGATCGCGGCAACCGATGCCGTCAAAGTGGAGGGAAATAGCGCTGCGGTAACGGACTTCACCTTCACGGTGACACGCTCCGGCAACGTCAGCACGGCCACCAGCGTCAGCTACGCCGTGGCCGGCAGCGGCATCAATCCCGCCGTGGCCTCCGACTTCGTCGGCGGAGTGCTCCCTTCCGGAGTGCTCACCTTCGCTCCGGGCGACACTTCCAAGACCATCACCGTGCCGGTGGCCGGGGGGATCGTGCTGGAAAGCGACGAAACCTTCATTGTTACCCTTTCGTCACCGACCGGCGGCGCAACCCTGGTGACCGCCAACGCCACCGGGACAATCACCAACGACGACAGCAACGGCATCGGCCGATTGTCGATCGCCAGTGCCGGCACCGAAGCAAACGGACTGTCCTTTGATGCCGCGATGTCAGCGGATGGCCGGCACGTCCTGTTTCAAAGCTACGCCACCAACCTGGTCGCCAGCGACACCAACAACCGGTCCGACGTGTTCGTGCGCGACACCACGGCCGGCACCACGTCCCGGCTGTCGCTGGCCGACGACGAAACCCAGGGAAACGGCGCTTCGTTCAACGCCGGCCTGTCGGCGGACGGCCGCTACGTGGTGTTCGCCAGCGATGCCTCCAACCTGGTCCTTGGCGACACCAACAGTCTGGCCGATGTCTTTCTGCGTGACACTGTGGGGGCCAGCACCGTCCGCATATCGCTGGCTGGTACCGGCACCCAGGGCAACGGCCGGTCGTTCAGCCCGGCGACATCGACGAATGGCCGCTATGTGGTGTTCGCCAGCGACGCCTCCAACCTGGTGACCGGTGACACCAACAATCAGACCGACGTTTTCCTGCGCGACACCGTGGCGGTCACCACCACGCGCCTGTCGGCTGCCGCCGACAGCACCCAGGGCAACGGCGCTTCCGAGAATGCCACGATCTCGCCCGATGGCCGCTACGTGGTGTTCGCCAGCGACGCCTCCAACCTGGTGACCGGCGACACCAACGGCATGCGCGACGTGTTCGTGCGCGACACCGCGGCCAACAGCATCGTCTGCCTGTCGACCGGCGGTAACGGGAATTCGTTCAGCCCCTCCAACTCGGCGGATGGCCGCTACGTGGTGTTCGCCAGCGACGCCAGCAATCTGGTGACCGGCGACACCAACGGCGTGCGCGATGTATTCGTGCGCGATACGGTCGGCGGTACCACCACGCGCGCGTCGCTGGCCGGTGATGGCACCCAGGGCAACGGCATCTCGGATCAGGCGTCGATCTCGGCGGACGGCCGCTACGTGGTGTTCGCCAGCGCCGCCTCCAATCTGGTGGCCGGCGACACCAACTACCAGACCGATGTCTTCGTCCGCGATACCGTGGCCGGCACCGCCACCCGGCTATCCCTGGCCAGCGGCGGGACCCAAGGCACCGGCCCGTCCAACGCCCCCGTGATCTCGGCGGACGGCCGCTACGTTGCCATGCTGAGTTCAGCCGACAACTTGTTGGTGTCCGGCGACAGCAACGGCTGGGCCGACGTGTTCCGCGTCGATCTTGGTGCCTCGTCGACGTCGCTGGTGCAAATCGCGGCCGTCGCCGCCGACACCGTTAAATCCGAGGGTAACCCGGCAACGCCCACCTCCGCTCCCGCGGTCACCAACTATACATTCCAGGTTACGCGCGTAGGCAACCTCAGCAGCAGCGCCAACGTCGCCTACACGGTGATCGGCAGTGGCGCCAGCGCCGCCAACGCCGCCGACTTCCAGGGCGCCGTGCTGCCAACGGGCACCATCAGCTTCGCCGCCAGTGACGACAGCGAAACCATCACCATCCCCGTCCTTGGCGACGCGACCATCGAGGGTGATGAGGGCTTCACCGTCACCCTGTCCAACAGCGCGGGCGCCATCATCACCATCCCCAGCGCCTCCGGCACCATCCAGAGTGACGAGCCCTCCGTATCGATCGCCGCGTCCAGCGCCTCGGCTGCCGAGGGCAGCACCGGCTCCACCAATCTCACTTTCATAGTGACGCGCACGAACGGCCTCAGCGCGATCGCCAGCGTCGCCTACGCGGTGACCGGCAGCGGCACCAGCCCCGTCACCGCGGACGACTTCACCGGCGTCGCCCTGCCGTCGGGCACGGTCAGTTTCGCCGTCGACGAAACCACCAAGACCATCACCATTCCGGTTGCCGGCGATACGGTCGGAGAAAACGACGAGGGTTTCACTGTTACCCTGTCCACTCCTTCCGCCGGCCTTTCCATCGGCACGGCTACCGCCGCCGGCACCATTCAGAACGACGATCCGTCGCTGTCGATCGCCACGGCCACCGCCACCAAAGCCGAGGGGGACACCGGCGTCACCGACTACACCTTCACGGTGACGCGCGCGGGCGGTTCTTCCGGCACTGCCAGCGTCGCCTATGCGGTGACCGGCAGCGGCACCAACGCCGCCGTGGCGGCCGATTTCACGGGTGCCATCCTGCCGTCGGGTACGGTCAGCTTCGCCGCCGGCGAGGCCGTCAAGACCATCACCATTCCCATCGCCGGCGACACCGTCATCGAAACCGATGAAACCTTCACCGTTACCCTGTCCAACGCCTCCGCCGGCCTGACCCTGGCCACCGCGACCGCCATCGGCGCCATCCAGAACGACGACGCCACCCTGGCGATCACGGCAACGACCGCCGCGCAAAACGAAGGCAATTCGGGCACGACCGATTTTACCTTCACGGTGACGCGCTCGGGCACCACCACCGGGGCCACCAATGCCGCCTACGCGGTGACCGGCAGCGGCACCACCCCCGCCGTGGCCGCCGACTTCGTGGGCGGCGCCCTGCCGTCGGGCACGGTCAGCTTCGCCGCCGGCGAAACCACCA
>DASPMK010000430.1:0-2880 GCA_035627075.1 Azospirillaceae bacterium | reverse complement strand
TTGCCCAATCGGAGGGCGCCCGTTATAACCACGGCCATGACCGAAATCCTGACCGCCGCCGCGCGCGAGCGCCGCACCGCCCGCATCGCTCTGGCCGCCTTGCTGTGCGGCGCGCTCGGCATCGCCTTTGCCCCCATCCTCGTCCGCCTGTCGGAGTTGCCGCCGGTGGCCACCGCCTTCTGGCGGCTGGCTTTCGCGGTGCCGGTGTTGACCGCCTGGATGGTGGCCGAGGCTCGCGGCGCGAGCGCGCCGCGCCGCCCGTCCTCATGGTCGGACTACGCCCGGCTGTCGTTGGCGGGCCTGTTCTTCGCGGGCGACCTGTCGGTGTGGCACTGGTCCATCCACTACACCTCGGTCGCCAACGCCACCCTGTTGCCCAATCTGGCGCCGATCTTCGTGACCCTGGCCTCATGGCTGCTGTTCGGCGAACGGTTCAGCCGCACCTTCATGGCCGGTCTTGTGCTCGCCATCGGCGGGGCGGTGGTGCTGATGGGGGAAAGCTTGCAGTTGTCGCCCGACAACCTGCTGGGCGACGCCCTGGGCTTCGCCACGTCGCTGTTCTACGCCGGTTATATCCTGTCGGTTGGCCGGCTTCGGGCCGAATTCTCGACGGCCACCATCATGACATGGTCGGGCATCATCACCGCCCTGTCTTTGCTGGTGATCGCCCTGGCCTCGGGCGAAAGCCTGATCGCGCCAAGCCTTTACGGCTGGGGCGTATTGGTCGCCTTGGCGCTGGTCAGCCACGCCGGTGGCCAGAGCCTAATCGCCTACGCGCTGGCACACCTGCCGGCGGCGTTTTCGTCGGTCAGCCTGCTATTCCAGCCCGCCGCCGCCGCCGTCCTGGCCTGGCCGCTCCTGGGTGAACCGTTGCGACCGATCCAGGTGCTGGGCGCGGCCATCATCCTGGCCGGCGTGTTCATGGCGCGGCGAGGCAGCCGGTAGGCCTCCCACACCGGTACATTCACTTTTTGCATAACGGGGTCCAGCGCGATTGACATCGCCGCACCCCCCACGCCACGTTGAAGATGGTCTGTTGCTGGCCCACACTGCGAACCGCCCCTCACAATCGCCACCGACTTCCGTGCCATCCTGATGTTGAAAACACCGGGACAAGAGAAGCCGCCAGGAAAATCATGAAGCGCAAACCTCACCCGCTCCGGCGTCAACGTTCCACTAAAATCGTCGCCACCCTCGGACCGGCCTCCTCCTCCACGGAGGTGATCCGCACCCTGTTCGAAGCCGGCGTGGACGTCTTCCGCCTCAACTTCAGCCACGGAAAGCACGAGGAGCATGCCCAGCGGCTGGCGGTGATCCGCGAGTTGGAGAAGGAGTACAACCGCCCGATCGCGGCTATGGCCGATCTTCAGGGGCCCAAGCTGCGCATCGGCACGTTCGCCGCCGGCCCCATCGCGCTCCGGGCCGGGCAGCCATTCCGCCTGGACCTGGAGGACAGGCCCGGTGACCGGAACCGCGTGCGCCTGCCCCACCCGGAAATCTTCGAGGCGCTGGTGCCCGATACCGAGTTGCTGCTCGACGACGGGCGCGTGCGGCTGCGCGTGGTGTCGTGCGGGCGGGACTTCGCCGAAACGGTGGTGGTGAGCGGCAACAAGCTGTCCGACCGCAAGGGCGTCAACGTGCCCAACGTGGTGCTGCCCCTGTCGGCGCTGACGACCAAGGATCGCGACGACCTCGCCTTCGCGTTGGAGATCGGCGTCGACTGGATCGCGCTGTCCTTCGTGCAGCGGCCGGAAGACGTGGCCGACGCCCGCAAGCTGATCGGCGGCCGCGCGGCCTTGCTTGCCAAGATGGAAAAGCCCTCGGCCATCCAGCATCTGGACGAGTTGATCGAGATGTCCGACGGCATCATGGTGGCGCGCGGCGATCTGGGGGTCGAAATCCCGGCCGAGGATGTGCCGTCGATCCAGAAGCGCATGGTGCGCGGCGCGCGCAAGGCCGGCAAGCCGGTGATCGTCGCCACGCAGATGCTGGAGTCGATGGTTTCGGCGCCCACCCCCACCCGCGCCGAGGCGTCGGACGTCGCCACCGCCGTCTATGACGGCGCCGACGCGGTGATGCTGTCGGCCGAGACGGCGGCCGGAGCGTATCCGGTGGAAGCGGTGTCGATCATGGACCGCATCTGCCACCGCGTGGAGCAGGACCCGCTCTACCGGACCATCATGGATGCCCAGCACCCCGACCCGCAACGCACCGCCGCCGACGCCATCACCGCCGCTGCCCGGCAAGTGGCCCATACCGTCGGGGCGGCGGCCATCGTCACCTACACCACCTCGGGCTCGACCACGCTGCGCGCCGTCCGTGAGCGGCCGGAGGTGCCGGTTCTGTGCTTGACCGCCAACTGGCACACGGCGCGGCGGCTGATGCTGTCCTATGCCGTGCAGGCCGTCCACACCAGCGATGTCGCCACCTTCGCCGAGATGGTTCAAAAAGCCTGCCGCATTGCCCATCAGGTGGGCGTGGCGCAGGAGGGGCAGCGGCTGGTGATTACCGCCGGCGTGCCCTTCGGCACCCCCGGCAACACCAATGTCCTGCGGATCGCCTGGGTCGAGGGCAGCGACGGCCACCTCTGACCGAAGGCGGTCGATGGAGAACATCGAACGCCTTCGGTCAAGCCCGCCAGTATATTGCGCAGCAATATGCGAAAGGGTCCGAAGACTGGCGGGCGGCCTCAGGTGGGGCTACCCGCCAATTCCTGGCGAATCTCCTCCACCCGCTCCTTGACGGAGCCCAGGTGCGGGTTGATCGCCAGTGCCGCCTCGAACACCTTCAGCGCGCGGGCCGATTCGTCGAGCGCCATGAAAATGGCGCCCAGTCCCGACAGTGCCCCGAAGTGGCGGGGCTCCAACGCCAGCACCTGAC
>DASPMK010000429.1:0-4543 GCA_035627075.1 Azospirillaceae bacterium | reverse complement strand
CGCCAACTTCGCCGCGCCGACCATCGTCGTCGACGAAGGCGACGAGCTCTACCTGACGCTCAGCAATGTCGGAATGGCGCGGCGCCCGGACCTGTCCGATCCGCACACCGTGCACTGGCACGGCTTCCCGCAGGCGGCGGCGATCTTCGACGGCGTGCCCGAGGCCAGCGTCGCCCCCAACCTGGCCGCCAGCTTCACCTACTACTACAACGTCGTCGAGCCGGGGACGTACATGTTCCACTGCCACATGGAGGCGACCGAGCACATGCAGATGGGCATGCTCGGCAACCTCTATGTGCGGCCGAGGCAGAACAGGCTGCCCGCCGGCACCCAGCTCGGCAGCCACGTCCATGCCGAGGGCGACACCTACGTCTACAACGACGGCGACGGCAGCACCCGCTACGACGTCGAGGTGCCGATCCAGATCCACTCGTTCGATCCCGCCTTCCACGACGCCAGCATGGCGACCCAGCCGCTGCCGTTCGCGCTGATGAAGGACACCTTCCCGATGCTGAACGGGCGCGGCTATCCCGAGACGATCAACCCCAACCCGCTGGCGAACACGGAAAACGGCATCCTGTCGCAGCGCACGCCGGCGCTGGTCGAGGCCAGGCAGGGTGAACGGATCCTGTTGCGCCTGTCGAACCTCAGCGTCACCCGCTACTTCACGCTGTCGGCCTCGGGCCTGCCCATGGAGGTGGTCGGGCACGGCGCGCGCATCCTCAAGGGTGGCGGCCAAGCGACCGGCACGACGCTCTACTACAAGGCGACCTCGGTCACCCTGGGCGGCGGCGAGGCGCGCGACGTCATCATCGACACCAAGGACATCCCGGCGGGCACCTATTTCCTGCACGCCACCGAGTTGAACTACCTCAGCAACGACCAGGAAGACCACGGCGGTATGATGACGGAGATCGTCATCCGCCCGGGTGCTGCCTGAGCAATACCTGGAGGAGAGGATGAATCTCATCGGAAAGGTCATTGCTGCCGCGGCAGCGCTGTTCACGCTCGCTCCACCCGGTGGCGCCTTCGCCGCGATCGAGGGGGTCACGGGCACCACCTTCAATCTGGTCGCCGGCGAGGCGCACATCAGCACGGCGGACGGTAACTCCGTCTACGTCTGGGGTTATGGCCTGGCGGGAAAGCCGACCCAGTTGCCGGCCCCGACGATCATCGTCGAGCAGGGCGACACCGTCACCGTCACCCTGCGCAACACGCTGCCCGAGCCGGTGTCGATCGTCTTCCCCGGCCAGACCGGCGTTTCCGCCAGCGGCGGGCAGGCGGGCACCGTCACCCGCGAGGCCCCGCCCGGAGGCGAGGTGACCTACAGTTTCATCGCCACCCATCCCGGCACCTACCTCTATCACAGCGGCAGCCATGCCGACGTTCAGGTGGAGATGGGGCTGGCGGGCGCGCTCATCGTCCGCCCCGAGGGCTTCGATCCGGCCAATCCCACGGCCTACGGCCATCCGGACTCGGCCTACGATCACGAATACCTGTTCGTGCTCTCCGAAATGGACCCGCGCATCCACGAGGCGGTCTATGACGGCCGCATGGGTGACGTCGACACCACCGGCTATTTCCCGGTGTACTGGCTGCTGAATGGCCGCACGGCACCCGACACGCTGAGCGCCGCCTTCACGCCGCTGTTGCCGCATCAGCCTTACAACTCGCTGCCGCGCATGCGCCCGGGCGAAAAGCTGCTGATGCGGGTGATCGGCGCCGGCCGCGATCTGCATCCCTTCCACCACCATGGCAACCACGCCCTGCTGATCGCCCGCGACGGCCGCCTGCTGTCGAGCGCGGCCGGTGCCGGCGCCGACCTGTCCTTCGCCGACTTCACGGTGCAGACGGTCCCCGGCGCCACCTATGACGCGATCTTCGAATGGACCGGCGCCGGCCTGGGCTGGGACGTCTATGGCCACGGCGCCGACGGCAGCGATCCCGGCCCCTGCCTGGTGGAGAGCGGCGAGGACTGTCAGGCCCATGGCCGCCCGTTCCCGGTGCAACTGCCCTCCAACCAGGAACTCACCTTCGGCGGCCATTACAGCGGCAGTCCGTTCCTGGGTGCCATGGGAAGTCTTCCGCCAGGAGAAGGCGGCCTGAACATGAATGGCGGCCTGTTCTACATGTGGCACTCCCACAACGAGAAAGAGATGACGAACTACGATGTCTTCCCCGGCGGGATGATGACGATGCTGATTGTTGAGCCGCCGTGGGTCGATATTGGGCATGTCTCCCACTGACATTTCGTCGAGCAACCGATTGCGAGAGGCTCGCACCATGAAAGCCTTCAGAAATTGTCTGCTGCTGGCCACCGCCTTGACGGCGGTCGGCGGCCCGGCCATGGCCCTGGACGTGCACCTTGTGGCCCGACCCTTCGATAAGGTCATGCCCGACGGCGTGACCGTGCGGATGTGGGGCTACGCGCTCGACCCCGACGGCCCCGGGGAGCAGGAGCCCGGCCCGGCCACCGCTCCCGGCCCGGTGATCACCGTCCCGCCGGGCGAGGCGACGCTGCGTATCCACCTGACCAACGAACTCCCGGTGCCGACATCGCTCGTCATCCCCGGGCAGATCGCCGCGCCGAACCCGACCTGGATCGACGGCAGCGGCGGCGTCAGCGCCACCGGCAGCCGTCCGGATGGCGACTACGTCTCGCGGGTCCGCTCGATGATGCCGGAGACGGCGCCCGGCGCCACCCGGGTCTATACCTGGGACGCGCCGCGCGCCGGAACCTTCCTCTATCGCAGCTCGACCCATCCCCAGGTGCAGGTGCAGATGGGCCTCTACGGCGCGGTGCGGCAGGACGAGGCCGAGGGCGTCGCCTATGCCGGCGTAGCCTACGACAACCAGGCCGTGCTGTTGTTCAGCGAAGTCGATCCGGCGCTCCATGGGGCGGTGGCGGACGGCAGTTACGGCACCGAGGCCTATCCCAGCACCATCGATTACGAGCCGAAATACTTCCTGGTGAACGGCGAGCCGTTTCCGCAGGCGCGGCCGCTGCTCGATCATCCCATCCAGCTCGGCGAGCGGGTGCTGGTGCGGCTGCTGAACGGCGGGCTGCAGACGCGCGTGGCGATCGCGCCGGGGCTGCGGTTCGGGGTGGTGGCCGAGGATGGCTTCCGCTATCCCCATCCGCGGGACCAGCACTCCGTGCTGTTGAGCGCAGGCAAGGCGCGCGACGCCGCCTTCACCGCCACCGAGGCGGGGGTGTTCACGGTGATGGACCGCCGGCTGAACCTGACCAACGACCGCCTGCCCGAAGGCGGGCAGATGGTGCAGTTGCAGATTCCCGGCAGTGGCGCTCCGATCGCCGCCAACGACCTGTACACCGCCACCCGTGACACCGCCCTCGACGTAGCGGCGCCCGGTCTGCTCGACAACGACATCGATCCGGATGGCGGTGCTTTGCAGGCGGCGCTGGTGACCCAGGCCGGTCACGGCACGGTCGTCGTCAATCCCGACGGCAGTTTCAGCTACGAGCCGGCCGCCGGCTATACCGGCCCGGACAGCTTCACCTACCTCGCCAGTGACGGCACCAGCGACAGCAACGTCGCCACGGTGTCGATCTCGGTCCGGACCGCCAGCCCCGATCCGGTCGCCAATCCCGACAGCTATGACGCCGTCGAGGACACACCCCTCACGGTGGCGGCGCCAGGGGTGCTGGGCAACGACAATGCCGGCGAGGGCGGCGCCCTGTCGGCGGCGATCGCCACCTATCCGGCCAAGGGCAATGTCGCGCTGTCGGCGAATGGCGGCTTCACCTATACGCCCCATCCCAATTTCAGCGGCGGCGACAGCTTCAGCTACAAGGCCAGCGACGCCACCACGACCACCCCGGCTGCGACGGTTACGATAACGGTGGCGGCCGCCAACGACCCGCCGAACAGCGCCAATGACAGTTTCCAGCTGAGTAACGGGAGCACCTCGGTCGCAGCCCCCGGCGTGCTCGTCAACGATACCGACCTGGACGGCGACAGCCTCACCGCCGTCCTGCAGAGCGGCCCCGCCCACGCCCAGACCTTTGCCCTCAATCCCGACGGCTCGTTCACGTTCGTGGCGATCGACGGCTTCGCCGGGAGCGACAGCTTCACCTACAGCGCCACTGACGGGACCGCCGCCGGGAACACGGCGACGGTCACGATCGTCAAGAACAACTCGCCGATCGCCAATCCCGATTCGGTCGCGACGCGGCGGCGCACGCCGGTGACCATCAACATCCTCGGCAATGATACCGACGCCGATGGAACGCTGATGCCCTCGACGGTGACCATCACCGCGCCACCCACCAAGGGAACCGCCTCGGCCAACCTCAACGGCACCGTCACCTACACGCCGAGCGGCGGCTCTTCGGGCACCGACCGCTTTTCGTACACGGTGAAGGACGATCTGGGCGCCCTGTCAAACGTGGCCGCCGTCACCGTCGTCGTGCAGAAGTGATGGAGAGCCGGGACATGTTCCGCACGCTTGCAGCTCTCGTGCTCGCCGCCGCATGGGCGGCCCCCGTTCCAGCGGCGAGCCCGGCCGGCCATGGGATCAT
>DASPMK010000428.1:0-10189 GCA_035627075.1 Azospirillaceae bacterium | reverse complement strand
GAAGTGCTTGAGATCAGCCGGAAGATGCCAGGGCATCTGGTTGTCGCGGCCGATCACGCCGTTCTCGGCCGCCGCCACGATGAGGGAGACATCCATGAAGTGCGGGTCCTCAGACGGCCACCGGGGCGGCGATGTGCGGGTGGGGATCATAGCCTTCCAGCGTGAAGTCGGCGAACTGGAAGCCGAAAAGGTCGGTCACGTCCGGATTGATTCGCAGGATCGGCAGCGCCTTCGGCGCCCGTGACAGTTGGAGGCGGGCCTGATCCAGGTGGTTCAGATAGAGGTGCGCATCGCCGAAGGTATGGATGAAGTGGCCGGGGTTGAGGCCCGTGACCTGGGCGATCATCATCGTCAACAGCGCGTAGCTGGCGATGTTGAAGGGGACGCCCAGGAAGATGTCGGCCGAACGCTGGTAGAGCTGGCAGGACAGCCGGCCGTCGGCCACGTAGAACTGGAACAGGCAGTGGCAGGGTGGCAAGGCCATCTTCGGCACGTCGGCCGGGTTCCAGGCGCTGACGATCAGGCGGCGGCTGTCGGGAGCGGTGCGAATCTGGTGCAGCAGATCGGCGATCTGGTCGATGGTCCGGCCGTCGGGGGCAGCCCACGAACGCCACTGGCGGCCGTAGACGGGGCCGAGGTCGCCGTTCTCGTCGGCCCATTCGTTCCAGATGCTGACGCCGTTTTCATTGAGATAACGGATGTTGGTGTCGCCGCGCAGGAACCACAGCAGCTCGTGGATGATCGACTTCAGGTGCAGCTTCTTCGTAGTGACCACGGGGAAGCCCTGGGCCAAATCGAAGCGCATCTGGTAGCCGAAGACGCTGCGGGTGCCGACGCCGGTGCGGTCGTGCTTGGTGACGCCATCATCGAGGATCTGGCGCAGCAGGTCGAGGTACGGTTGCATTGAAGATGGTTTCTTCGCGTGATTGCCGCCGGTGTGGGCGCGGCACTATATAGGGCGGGTGGAGGATAAGCCAACCGGCCTACACCGTTCGCGCCGCGGAGGCCACCAGGTCGCGCAGCCAGCGGTGCAGCGGGTCGGTGTCCAGCCGTCGGTGCCACGTCATGGTGACGGCGAAGGGCCGGATGGCGACCGGCGGTTCTTGCACCGACAGGCCCAGGCGGGCAGCCAGGGGAGCGACCACCCGTCGCGGCTCGGTAGCAACAAGATCGGTATCGGCGACCACGAAGGGGGCCATCAGGAAGTGGCCGATGGTCACGGCGATTCGCCGCCCGGTGCCGTGAGTCCTTTCCAGCATCCGGTCGACATAGCCGGTGGGCTCGCCGTGCAGCGACACGTTGAGATGGGGCAAGGCGCGGTAGGCTTCCAGGGTCAAGGGCGCCTGGAACGCCGGGTGGCCGGCACGGGCGACGCAGAGGAAATCCTCCGCGAACAGGGCTTCCGAGGCCAGCCGGGCCGGCGGCGCCGGAAAACTGCCGACAATCAGCTCCGCCTCGCCGCGATCCAGCATGTCGTGACCCAGCACATGGCTGGTGTGGCGGACTCGCAGCGTCACCCGGGGAGCCTGGGCGGCCAGCCGGCGCGCGAGATCCGGCAGCAGCACGAAGGCGGCGTAATCGGACATGCCCACCGTCAGCGCGGCGTCCGAGCGGGCCGGATCGAACGGGACGTCCCGGCTCAGCAGGGACTCGAGCTGGGCCAACGCCTCGCGCACCCGTGGCTCCAGGCCAAGGGCGAGCGGTGTCGGTACCATGCCGCCGGGGGCGCGGACGAGCAGCTCGTCGCCGAACAGGCCGCGCAGTCGGCCCAGGGCGTGGCTGACCGCCGGTTGGGTAAGGCCCAGGCGGATGCCGGCGCGGGTGGCGTGGCGCTCCCGCATCAGGGCGTCGAACACCACCAGCAGGTTGAGATCAACGGCGGCAAGATTGATTGGGTGCATGAAGGCCATAGTAACAATGAATTGGCCTTATGAAAGAGGCGGTTCTATCCCCGGGGCCTTATTGCAACCCGGAGGAGGCACATGAGTGACGAGCGTTTCGGACGCGGCTGGCGCAAGCTGGCCGAGGTGGACGGCGAGGCCGGCGAGCGGGTGCTGGAAAGTCTGAAGGACATCGCCCCGGATTTCGGCCGCCTTTTGGTGGAATTTCCCTTTGGAGACATTTACACGCGGCCAGGGCTGGATTTGAAATCGCGGGAAATCGCGACGGTGGCGGCGCTGACCGTCTTGGGCAACGCCGCTCCGCAGCTGGAGGTGCATATTCACGCCGCCCTGAACGTCGGCTGCACCCGTGAGGAAATCATCGAGACGATCATGCAGATGGCCGTCTATGCCGGCTTCCCGGCGGCGCTGAACGGGCTGTTTGTCGCCAAGAAGGTTTTCTGCTGAAGGTGGGCGGGGGCTGAAAAGCCCCCTTGCCCTTACTCGATGACGATCTTCGGCCCCTTGGCCGGGCCTTCGCCCGACACCTTCGCCCAGACCTTTTCCGCGATCTCGCGGTAGACCTTGGCGTGTTCGCTGTCCGGCTTGGCGACGACGATCGGCGTGCCGGCGTCGGCCGTTTCGCGGATATCCATGTGCAGCGGCACTTCGCCCAGGAAGTCGGTCTGGAGCTGGCGAGCCTCGTTGCGCGCCCCGCCGTGGCTGAAGATATCGCTGCGATGACCGCAGTTGGGACAACAGAAGTAACTCATGTTCTCGATGATGCCCAGCACCGGGACATCAACCTTGCGGAACATGTTCAGCCCCTTGCGGGCGTCCAGCAAGGCGATGTCCTGCGGCGTCGAGACGATGACGGCCCCGGCCAGCGGCACGTTCTGCGCCATGGTCAACTGGGCATCGCCGGTGCCGGGCGGCATGTCCACCACCAGAATGTCGAGCGGTGCCCAGGCGACCTCACCCAGCATCTGCTGCAGGGCCGACATCACCATCGGCCCACGCCAGATCATCGGCGTATCTTCCGGCACCATGAAGCCGATAGACATCACCTTGATGCCGTAGTTCTCCAAGGGCTGGAGGGTATGGCCGTCGTGGCTGACGGGGCGGCCGACGAGGCCCAGCATGCGCGGCATGGAGGGGCCGTAGATGTCGGCGTCCAGCAGACCGACCTTCAGACCCAGACCGGCCAGCCCCAGCGCCAGATTGGCGGCGGTGGTGGATTTGCCGACGCCACCCTTGCCCGACGCGACCGCGACAATGGAGCGCACGCCCGGAATACCGGCCTTGGGTGCCGGTCCCCGTTGGCCGTGGCCGTGTCCGTGGCCTTGTGCCGGCTGTGCGGCGCGCTCGGCGGTCAGCACGGCGGTGACCGAGGTGACCCCCGGCAGTTTGTCCACCGCCTTTTCGGCGGCTTGGCGCAAGGGTTCGAGCTTCGGACCCCGCTCGGGATCGACCTCGATGGCGAAATGCACGTTGCCGCCCTTCACCGCGAGGCCGGAAATCATGTTAAGAGTGACGATGTCGGCCTTGCGGTCGGGATCGATCACGGTCCGGAGCGCGTCCAGGACCTGGGCTTCAGTGATCTGCGCCATGGTTGAAAACTCGACGGCCTCCCCAAATATTGGCGGATAACGAACAGCCCGGACTACCGTTCTCGGGCCTCCCGGAATATATGGGGGGCCGGAACGCCCGGGAAGCGCCGGGTCACCCCGGTCGAGGCAGCGAAGAAGGAAAAAATCGGGATGCCGTGGAGCAATCAAGGCGGTGGTGGCGGTGGGGGGCCTTGGGGCACGCCGCCGGGCGGTGGCGGCGGCCCGAATCCATGGGGTCGCCCGCCCGGCGGTGGCGGTTCCGGTGGCCCGCAGCCGCCTGATCTTGAAGAGCTCCTGCGGCGCGGCCAAGACCGGCTGAAGCGGGTGATGCCGGGCGGCGTGGGCTCCAGCAAGGGTATTGCGCTGATCGTCGGTGTGTTGGTCGTCCTGTGGCTGGCCAGTGGCTTCTACCGCGTGCAGCCCGACGAGCAGGGCGTGGTCCTACGCTTCGGCCAGTGGGTGCGCACCGAACAGATGGGTCTGCAATGGCACATCCCGGCGCCGATCGAGACGGTGATCAAGCCCAAGGTAACCCGGGTCAACCGTATCGAAGTCGGTTATCGCTCCGGCGGCAGCGCCGATGGCCGCCGCCCGGTGATCGGTGACCGCGACGTTCCCGACGAATCGCTGATGCTGACCGGCGACGAGAACATCATCGACATCGATTTCACCGTCTTCTGGGTGATCAAGGACGCCGGCCAGTACCTGTTCAAGATCCGCGATCCCGAAACCACGGTGAAGAAGGCCGCCGAATCGGCCATGCGCGAGGTGATCGGCCGCACCGATCTGCAACCGGCGCTGACCGAAGCGCGCCAGCAGATCGAAACCGCCACCAGGACGCTGCTTCAGAACATGCTGGACGAGTACCAGGCCGGTATCGAGATTCAGCAGGTGCAGCTTCAGAAGTCGGACCCGCCGGCCCCGGTGGTGGATGCCTTCAACGATGTGCAGCGTGCCCGCTCCGACCGCGAGCGCTTGCGCAACGAGGCCGAAGCCTATCGCAACGACATCATCCCGCGCGCCCGCGGCGAGGCCGAGCGGCTGAGCCAGGAGGCTCAGGCGTACCGCGAGCAGGTGATTAACCTCGCCAAAGGTGACGCCCAGCGCTTCACCTCGATCTACGAGGCCTATACCCTGTCCAAGGACGTGACGGTGCGGCGGATGTACCTGGAAACCATGGAACAGATTCTGCGCGGCACCAACAAGGTGATCATCGACCAGAACGCCGATGGCGGATCGGGCGTGGTGCCCTATCTGCCGTTGGACAGGTTGTCGCGCGCGGCGCCGCCGTCGCCGCAACCGCAGCCGGCGAAGTGAGAGGGCATCAGCCATGAACCGCAAGCTTGCCTTCCTTGGCCTCGCCATCGTCTTTCTGGGCATCATCGCGTCCAGCGCGCTGTTCACCGTCAACGAGACCCAGCAGGCGCTGGTGCTCCAGTTCGGTGAAGCCAAACGGATGATCCAGGACCCCGGTCTCAAGGCCAAGATCCCGTTCATCCAGAACGTGGTGATGATCGACCGGCGCGTGCTCGATCTCGACCCGCCGGTGGAACAGGTGATTCTGGCCGATCAGAAGCGCCTGGACGTCGATGCCTTCGCCCGCTACCGCATCCACGACCCCCTGCGCTTCTACCAGTCCGTGGGCTCGGAACTGCAGGCGGAATCGCGCCTGAACAACGTGGTCAACTCGTCGTTGCGCCGTGTGCTCGGCAACGTGACGCTGCTGGCCGTGCTGTCGGATGAGCGCGCCAACGTCATGAACGACATCAAGACGCAGGTGAACAACGAGGCCCGGCGCTTCGGCATCGAGATCGTCGACGTGCGCATCCGCCGCGCCGACCTGCCGGAAGAAACCAGCCAGGCCATCTTCGCCCGCATGCGATCCGAGCGTGAGCGCGAGGCCGCCGAGGCCCGTGCGCAGGGCCAGGAGCAGTCGCAGCAGATTCGTTCCCGCGCCGAACGCGAGCGCACGGTCATCCTGGCCGAGGCTCAGCGCGACGCGCAGATTCTGCGCGGTGAAGGCGACAACCAAGCACTGCGCACCATCGCGGAGGCGACGGGCCGTGATCCGGAGTTCTACGCCTTCTATCGCACGCTGGAGGCCTACCGGAACGCGCTGAAGAACGAGGACACCACCATGGTGCTGGCTCCGCAGGGCGAGTTCTTCCGGTTCTTCGGGCTGGGCGGCCAGACCGTCACCGCTGGCAAGCCGCCGGGCGGCGGCACGCCCGCGCCGACCTTCCTGCCGGGCACGTCCACGCCGCCGGGGGCGACCGTGACGCCTCCGCCAGGGGCGGCGACCATGATGGCGCCTCCGCCGCCGGCGGGGGCGACGAATCAGGCCGCAAACTAAGAAGGACAATGCCCCCGCCCGGCCCGAAGCGATGAAGGCCGGGCGGGAGCGCTAACAACCGCCCATGCTTACCGATTTCGCGCTCGACGACCTCGGCACGGCACTGGCTCTGGTGCTGGTGATCGAGGGGATACTCTACAGCCTGTTTCCCAACGGCATGCGCCGGATGATGGCGCAGACGCTGGAAATGCCCGCCGGCACCCTGAGGTGGGTCGGGCTGGCCACCGCCACCGTCGGAGTCGGCATCGTCTGGGTCATCCGAAGTGGATGAGCCATAACCGACTTTCAGGGCTGTTCAGGACGCCACAATTGGACCAAACTTACATCTCATAGCCTTGGCAGCCGTCCCACCCGCCGAGGAATGGGCGGGTTTGGCCGTTATCGGCAACCGGTGTTGCCAGGGTGAGAAGAGATGAGGCAGGAGACAGCCCCCGTGAGCACACGTGTTCGCTTTCCTCGGGTCACGGCCGACGAGGCCGCCGCGTGCCCCCAGCAACGCCCCTTCAAGCGCAGGCTCTCCGCCGCCCTGATCGGCGGCCTGTTGTGGGTCACGGGGCTGGCGGTCCCCGCGTTCGCCGCCGAGCAGCAGCATGGGCATCCCCCCAAGGCCACGGGGGCGCCGGTTCCGCTGTCCTCCGCCCAAGCGCCTCTTGCCGCGTTCATTCCGCCCAACGCTCCTGCCTCTTTCGCCGATCTGGCCGAGCGACTGCTTCCTGCCGTGGTGAACATCTCGACCACGCAGAGTATTCCCGCCCGCCCCGGCGCCGACGAGCCTCCCGGCTCTCCCGGCAAGCGTCCGCCGCGTCAGGCTCCGGAGATGCCGCAGTTCCCGCCGGGCTCGCCGTTCGAGGAATTCTTCAAGGACTTCTTCGATCGCCACGGTAACGAGTCGCAGGGGCCGCGCCGGGCCACCTCGCTGGGTTCGGGCTTCATCGTCGACGCCAAGGAAGGCTACGTCGTCACCAACAACCATGTCATCGAGGGCGCCGACGAGATCACCATCCGCCTTCAGGACGATACCACCATCAAGGCCGACCTGGTCGGTCGCGACCCGAAGATCGACATCGCGCTGTTGAAGGTCAACACCGATCACCCGCTGGTGGCCGTGCCCTTCGGCGACAGCGACAAGATTCGCGTCGGCGACTGGGTGGTTGCCATCGGCAACCCGTTCGGCTTCGGCGGCACGGTGACGTCGGGCATCATCTCCGCCCGCGCCCGCGACATCGGCGCCGGCCAATACGACGACTTTCTTCAGACCGATGCGGCCATCAACAAGGGCAATTCCGGCGGGCCGATGTTCAACCTCAACGGCGAGGTGATCGGCATCAACACCGCCATCTACTCGCCCACCGGCATGTCGGTCGGCATCGGCTTCTCCATTCCGTCGGCCCTGGTCAAGCCGGTGATCGAGCAGTTGAAGCAGTACGGCCGCACCCGGCGCGGCTGGATGGGCGTGCGCATCCAGGCGGTGACGCCGGAAATCGCCGAAAGTCTGGGCCTGGGCAAAGTGCATGGCGCGCTGATCGCTTCCACCACGCCCGGGGGGCCGGCGGCGGCGGCAGGCATCCTGCCCGGCGACATCGTGCTGAGCTTCGATGGCAAGGAAATCGGCGAGATGCGGCGCCTGCCGCGTATCGTGGCCGAAACTCCCATCGACAAGCAGGCGCCTGTCACCTTGTGGCGCAAGGGCCAGCAGATGTCGGTGCAAGTGAAGGTGGGCGAGCTGGAGGCGGCCGAAGAATCGGGCTTGCTGTCGGCCTCGGTGCCGGACGAACCGGTGCCGCACGCCCCGGCACCGCAGATGGTGGAGGCGCTGGGCCTTAAGCTCACCAGCATCACCAACGATCTGCGCGATCAGTTCGACCTGGAGGACGATGTCCGCGGCGTGCTGGTGACCGAGGTGGACGGCGGCAGCGCCGCCGCCGACAAGGGTGTGCGGCCGGGCGATGTCATCATCGAGGTCAGCCAGGAGGAGGTGAACGCCCCGGAGGACGTCGCCGCCAAAATCAAAAAGGCCCGCGACCAGGGCAAGAAGTCCATCCTGCTATTGGTCGACCGCAAGGGCGACCTGCGGTTCGTGGCTCTGGCTCTGGGCTGATCCTGTTTTGGGCAAAGGCAAGGGGCCGATCGCGCCTCTTGCCCGCGGCTTCAGGGCCGCGCGCGTGCGGGGGTGATGACCACGGTGGCGCTGGCGGGCACGTCGCGGGTCCCCATGCTACCCGCGCCGATTGCCGCGTCATCGCCGATGGAAACGTCCGGCAGGATGATCGCGCTGCCGTCGATCCAGACCGGACGGCCGAACTCCAAGCCAGAGGCGCGGCCGACGGCGTCGCGCGGGTGATCGGCGGCAAGATTTGCACTCCGGAACCAATCTGTGTGCGGTCGCCGAGGGTGACCTCTTCAACCACCACATCGCGGATAACGCAGTTGAAGTTGAGGAACGCGCCGGCACCAAGTCTGGTGTTGAAGCCATAGTCGCAATGGAGCGGCGGCCGGATGACGGAGCCTTCCCCGACCGACGCGAGGCGCCCGATCAGCAGCTGGCGCCGGTCAGCGACCGTCCTGTCGAGCACGGCGTTGTAGCGCGCCGGCATCGTAGAGTCCCCCGGACAGCATCTTGTCCTTTGTCCGTCCCATCGTTTCCTCGCCTTCGGTTCCTGGAGCTTGGACAGAGCGGTGTCCGCTCCAACCGGGCAAAAACGAAGAGGCCGGGAGAAAGATCCCCCGGCCCCTCGTCAACATCTCATACCGGCGAGCCCCTGAAGGGACTCGCCTTTGCCCTCAAACGCCGGGCGCGCGCCTCCGCGCGCTTGGCTTTCGCGCCCACGCGGGCGCGCCGCCGCGGTCGCGGCGACCGATTGAAAAGTCATTTCAATCGCTCGTCGGTATCAAGGGCATACCCGACCCTCGGCGCAAGCTCCTTTTTCGGGAACGACACGAACCCGGAGGATCACCTCACCAACCCGGCCAGCCGGCGGATGCCTTCGCGGATCTTCTCGGGCTTGTTGACGGAGAAGCTGAGGCGGATGGTGTTCTTGCCCGAGCGGTCGGGGAAGAACGCGGCGCCCGGCACGAAGGCGACACGGGCTTCCTTGATGGCGCGCTCCAGGAGTTCAGAGCCGCTCATGCCCTCGGGCAGCTCGATCCACACGAACATGCCGCCCTGGGGGCGGGTCCAGCGGGCGGTCTTGGGGAAGAACTCGTCCAATGCCGCCAGCATGGCGTCGCGGCGCTGGCGGTAGTGGGTGCGCAGTTCCTTGACGTGGCGGTCGTACAACTCGGTCACCACCTGATGCATCACCATCTGGTTGATGGTGGAGCAGTGCAGGTCCGACGCCTGCTTCATCAGCACCAGCTTTTCCACCAGGAACTTCGGCCCGGTGACCCAGCCGATGCGCAGCGCCGGGACCACCGACTTGGAGAAGGTGCCGCAGTGGATGACGATGCCGTCGCCGGTCTTGCGGGCCTCGGCGTCAAGTTCCAGGAACGTCGGGATACGCTCGCCGTCATAGCGCAACTCGGTGTAGGCGGCGTCCTCGATCAGTGGCACGCCGTGTTCGCGGCACAACTCCAGCGCCGCCTGCCGGCGCTCCAGCGACATGGTGATGCCGTTGGGGTTCTGGAAATCGGGGACGAGATAGAGAAACTTCGGCTTTTGCGCCAGCGCCTCGGCCAGGGGCTCGATCAACAGGCCCTGGTCGTCCATCGGCACCGTCAGGTAGCGGGGCTCGTAGGGGCTGAAGGCCTGGAGCGCGCCGAGGTAGGTGGGGTTGGTGACAGCCACCAGGCTGCCGCGGTCGATCAGGCACTTGCCCAGGAAATCCAGTGCCTGCTGCGAGCCGTTGGTGATCAGAATGTCGTCGGCGGCCACGTCCTGGCGTTCGGCGATCCACTGGCGCAACGGCGCGTAGCCCTCGCTCACGGTGTATTGCAGCGCCGAGCCGGCGAGGCTGTTGGAGCGCAGAACGTGATCGTAGGCGCGGTTGACCGCCTCGCGCGGGAACAGGTCAGGGTCCGGGATGCCGCCGGCGAACGAGATGATGTCCGGTTGCTCCAACAGCTTCAGAAGCTCGCGGATCTCCGAGGCGGTCATTCCCGCCATGCGCGGCGCCAGCAGCGCCGACCAGTCCAGGCTCATGCTTTCCCCCTGTGGTGCCATCCGCGCGGCGCAGGAACAGGCCGCACGGAGACGCATTCTTATCGTTTTCGGCAAATTAGGTCAATAACGCTGCCATAATGGCAGGTATGTCGAAACTATATTTCACCCGGCGCCCGCGGGCCGACAGGATCAGAAGTAGCGACCGACTTGCAAGCGGTAGACGGCATAGTCGTCGCCGAAAACGCGG
>DASPMK010000427.1:0-2792 GCA_035627075.1 Azospirillaceae bacterium | reverse complement strand
CACCTTCGCCGCCCGGCGGATCGGCCGCAAGGGGGTGATGCTGGGCTTCAACGAACGGCAGTCCAACAAGATCGTCGGCCTGGAGGAATGCGCCGTCCTCGACTCCGCCATCGTCGCGGTGATCGAACCGTTGCGCGCCGCCCTCGCCGGCCTGGATCTGCCCGAGGGCGAGACGGTGGACATCGCCGTCGCGCGGCTGGGTACCGGACTCGACATGCTGCTCACCGGCCCGGCGTCCTTGACGCGGGAAGCGCGGGAGCGGCTGGGCGCCTTCGCCGAGGGGATCGATCTGGCGCGGTTGTCGTGGCGGCCGAAGGCGAGCGCCGATTCCGAGCCGGTGGCCCACCGCCGCGCCGTGCTGGCCCGCTTCGGCGATGCCGACGTGCCGGTGCCGCCCGCTGCCTTCCTCCAGGCCAGCCGGGCCGGGGAGGAGGCGTTGGTGGCCGCCGCGGTCAAGGCGGTGGGGGAGGCCGCCAGCGTCGCCGACCTGTTCGCCGGCTGCGGCACCTTCACCTTTCCGCTGGCCGCCCGCGCGGCGGTTCATGCGGTGGAAGGGGATGCGGCGGCGCTGAGTGCCCTGACCCAGGCGGCCCATGCCCAGCCCGGTCGCCGCATCACCACCGAGCGGCGCGATCTGGCCCGCGACCCCCTGACGGCCAAGGAGTTGTCGCGGTATCAGGCGGTGGTGTTCGACCCGCCGCGCGTCGGGGCGGGCGCCCAGGCCGATGCCCTGGCCCAATCGTCGGTGCCGGTGGCGGTCGGGGTGTCGTGCAACCCCGCCACCTTCGCCCGCGACGCCCGCCGGCTGGTCGATGGCGGCTTCCGCCTGGAGCGGGTGGTGCCGGTTGACCAGTTCTTGTGGTCGCCGCACGTCGAACTGGTGGGCGTGTTCCGGCGCTGAGCATCAATCTTTAGGCCAAAGCCGGAGGTCCGCGTTTGGCACGGGCCGGGTGAGTGTGCTTCATTCACCCGGCTTTTTTCATGCCTGCAAATGATTGCTTTTCAGGCATGTCGCTTAAATTATACTCAAAGGTATATTTTATAATTGACCTTCGAGTGTGTTAAGCCGTATACCCACACCTGATGCATGGATAAGGGTTGCCCTCATGCTGTCGCTGTCGCAGACCGCCGGTTACGCCATCATGGCGCTCTCCTGCCTGGACCCCGTGTGCGAACGGATGGTTCTGGCCAAGGACATCGCCGACCGCACCGGCATTTCCCGGCCGTACCTGAACAAGATCATGGTGCGCTTGGGGCAGGCGGGGCTGGTGGTGGGCAAGCGTGGCCATAACGGAGGCCTCACCCTGGCAAGGCCGGCGGGTGAGATCACGCTTCTGGACGTCGCGGACGCGGTGGACGGCACGGAGTGGCGGTCCAAATGCGTGCTGGGCCTGCCCAATTGCGGCGGTGAGGCTCCCTGTCCCATGCACGAGTTCTGGCTGGTGGAGCAGAAGGTCATTATCGACCGCCTCACCAGCCTGACCCTGGCGGATGTCGTGCCTTTCCAGCAACGCGGCTGGAAGGTGTAAGGCGGCTCCGCCTGGGGCAAACAATCAACTCACGGGTCCAGGGGAGTTTCAAGGCATGTTCTGTTATCAGTGCGAGCAGACGGCGCACGGCACGGCCTGCGTCACCACGGGGCTGTGCGGCAAGGACGGCGATACCGCCGCTCTCCAGGATCTCCTGGTCTACGCCGCCCAGGGCATTTCCCAGTATGCTCATCGCGCCGCCGCGCTGGGCGCCCGATCGGCCGATATCGACCATTTCGTCGCCGATGCCCTGTTCACCACGGTGACCAACGTCAGCTTCGACCCGGCGCGCCTGGAAGGCCAGATCCGTCAGGCCGTGGCCATCCGCGACAAGGCCGCGGTGCTGTATGCCGAGGCGGCCCGCGCCGCCGGCCAGGAGCCGGAGAAGCTGAGCGGCCCCGCCGCCTGGGTGCCGGCCGCCGACCTCGTCGCCCAGGGGCAGGAGGTTACCATCCAGGGCCGCATCGCCAGCGAGGGCGCCGACATCACCGGCCTTAAGGAAATGCTGGTCTACGGCGTGAAGGGCGCCGCCGCCTACGCCTGCCACGCCCGCGTCCTGGGTCAGGAAGACCCGGTGGTGTACGCCTTCTTCCACGAGGCGCTTGACGTCGCGCTGCGCGAGGGTCTGACCGCCGAGGACCTGCTGGGCCTCAACCTGCGGTGCGGCGAGATTTCCCTGCGCGTCATGGAACTGCTGGACGCCGCCAACACCGGCACTTACGGCCACCCGGTGCCGACGCCGGTGCTGATGGGCCACAAGAAGGGCAAGGCCATCCTGGTGTCGGGCCACGACCTGAAGGACCTGGAAGAGCTGTTGAAGCAGACCGAGGGCAAGGGGATCAACATCTACACCCATGGTGAGATGCTGCCGGCCCACGGCTATCCGAACCTGAAGAAGTATCCGCACCTCGCCGGCCACTTCGGCGGCGCGTGGCAGAAGCAGCGTCAGGAGTTCCGGGATTTCCCCGGTTCGATCCTGATGACCACCAACTGCATCCAGAATCCGCACGAGGATTATGCCGGCCGGCTGTTCACCTCGGGCCTGGTGGCGTGGCCGGGCATCCCGCACATCGCCAACCACGACTACACCCCGGTGATCAACGCCGCCCTGGCGGCCGAAGGTTTCCAGGACGACAGCGCGGAGAAGTTCCATACCGTGGGCTTCGGCCACAACGCGGTGCTGGGCGTGGCCGACGTGGTGATCGACGCGGTCAAGAGCGGCGCCCTGAAGCGCTTCATGCTGATCGGCGGCTGCGACGGCTC
>DASPMK010000426.1:0-4217 GCA_035627075.1 Azospirillaceae bacterium | reverse complement strand
TTGCGGACCCGGGGGCGGTACCCGGCGCCTCCACCAAACACCCATCTCTCGGGATGGGCGCTTGGGGGCGAAATAGGATCGACGCGCGTAGTAAAGACGAGGTTTTCGCTCGGCATGGTACCGCCGTTATCGGGCCATACTCATAGGTGCCAACGATAACGTTGCTCCTGTCGCTGTCGCGGCCTAACGGCTAACGGCAAGCGCGGCTCGGGGGGCGCCGGGCAACAGAAGCCCCCCACTTAATTGCCCACAAGGGCCAGTCGAAGCCCACAGGTCAGGACCCCGCCGGATGAAGGAATATCTCCGTTACGACAAGATGGTCGAAGCCGCGTTGCGGGGCGTGGTGCGCGATGCCTTGGAGCAGGTCGAGAAGAAAGGCCTTCCCGGTAACCACCACTTCTACCTGACCTTCCGCACCCATTATCCGGGCGTGAAGATTCCTGAGCAATTAACGACCCAGTACCCTTCGGAAATGACCATCGTCCTCCAGTATCAGTTCTATGGCCTGGAGGTTCACCGCGACTACTTTCATGTGACGTTGAGCTTCAACAACGTCCACGAGCAACTGCGCATCCCCTTCGCGGCCATATCGACCTTCGCCGATCCGTCGGTCAACTTCGCCCTCCAGTTCCAGCCGCTGTCGGCCCAGGAGGCGAGCGACACCATGGAGAAGATCGAGGCCTCGGTGACGGAGAAGGCGGCGGCCATCGCCGTTGAGCCCGAAGCGCCCAAGCCCCCGGAAAAGCGCGGCGAGGTCGTCGCGCTGGACGCCTTCCGCAAAAAATAAGGAACGGAGGGGGCGTTATCGCCCCCCCTTAGTCGGTGGCGCGCCGGCGTATTTGCCGGGCAAAGCGCGTCGGCGACGGCAGCAGGTTGAGCAGACCGCCCGCTCCCCGCACCTTCCCCATGGTCCGGCCGAAAGCGCCGACATCGGCCAACCGGCGATCGAGGAAGCCCCAAGTATCCTGGTGGCCTTCCGACGAATCGTTGAGCCAGTAGAGCGTGGTTGAGCTGACCACGCCCGACAGAATGGCGCGCTTGGTGTAATAGCTGAAATCGGTAGCGGTATCGCCGGCGGCGTACCACATGGCATCCACCGTCCGCGACAACAGGCGCAGCGCCATTGCCGCGTTCTGTGGCAGCGACAGGTAGGTCAGCGCCCGGCGCACCGCTTCCTGGTGAGGCTCCAGCACCTCCAGCCGGGTGCGCACGGCCAGCGTGATGCGGTCGGTGACACGGGTCTGCGACAGGTCGCGGGCGCGCATCTCCTCCTCCATGCGGCGATCGGCCCACGCGGAGAAGTGCTCCACCACATCGGGGATGCCGTTGGGAAAGGTCCGCACCGCCATGGAGACGTCATAGCCCGCCGACACCGTGCCGTCGCGCAACGCCTGATGCGTCCAGCCGTCGAAAACGACATTGGGCAGGGTGGCGAGCAGGATGTCATCCTTGATCTTCTCCACGTCCATTAAGAGCTACTCCGTCGGTCAACTGGCGGTGAAATACCGCATTTCCTCGGTGAAGGTGAGAAGCCGCAGGTCCGGCATTCGGTCGAGATAGAGGATTCCGTCGAGGTGGTCGACCTCGTGCTGCACGACTCGGGCGTGAAATCCCGACACCTCGCGCTCCACCGGCTGGCCCTCGCCATCGAAGCCGCGATAGCGAATCCGGCGATGGCGCGGCACTACGCCGCGCAGGCCCGGCACCGACAGGCACCCCTCCCAGCCCGATTCCATCTCGTCGCCCAGCGGCTCGATCTCCGGGTTGATGAGGGCCTGGAGCGGCATCGGCTCGCCTCCCTCCCCGCTCCGCTCCTCGCCCTGGGCACGCTCGGCCGGGACTCGGAACAACACGATCCGGTGGGAAACATGCACCTGGGGCGCCGCCAGCCCCGCGCCTTGCGCGTCGGCCATGGTGTCGGCCATGTCCTTCAGCAGTCGCTGGATATCGGGCGCCGTCGGGTCTTCCACCGGGTCGGCGACGCGGCGGAGCACCGGGTGGCCCATGCGGGCGATTTTCAGCAAAGCCATGGCATTGATCTAAGCATCATGTGGATTGGAGCAACGGCCGCCCCCTGAAAGAGCGGCGATGGTACGCCAGCGCATAGGGGCTTCACAACCAGCGCCACACATGATACATACCGTGCCCAGCAGCGGTCGGTCTAGCTCCCGGCCGCTTTTCGGTTTTCATTCAACAGGGGTGTCGAGGAACCGTGCAAGTCCTGGTTCGTGACAACAACGTCGATCAAGCCCTCCGGGCGCTGAAGAAGAAAATGCAGCGCGAGGGCATTTTCCGCGAAATGAAGCTGCGCCGGAATTACGAAAAGCCTTCCGAGAAGCGCGCGCGTGAGAAGGCGGAGGCGGTGCGTCGCACTCGCAAGCTGCTGCGCAAGCGCATGGAGCGCGAGGGCTACTAATTCCGGCGGCGTCCGCGCGATCGGCCGGACGCCCAGCCCCCGGAGACACCCCTGTCGGGGGTCCAGGAACCGCCCCGTGGCAACACGGCGGCGGATTCTGTGTTTTCCGGCCGGTGCGCGGGAAATGGCACCCCTGCGAAGCTTGCCCTCTGCGAAGCTTACCGAGATCTTCGTATTTTGCATCGGTGCGACACGACACCGCCGCGACACTGACCATATTTGACGTTACGTTCCCTTGCCAGTGTACCGGGTGGCCTTCCGCCGTTCCGGCAATAAAGAAGCAAGGCAAGGACACATCATGGAAGTCAAAGTCGCCGTCGTCGGCCTGGGCCGCGTCGGAGCGGAGTTCCTGGAGGAACTTCTGGAGTTCGCCGACAAGGGCGTCGAGATCGTCTGCGCCGCCGAACCCTACGACACTCCGGGCAAGGCCTTGGCCCTGGAGAAGGGTGTGCGCGTCGGCACCGTCGATGACATCCTTGCGCTGGGCGATGAGGTGGATATCATCTTTGAGCTGACCGGCAGCAAGTCCGTGCGCAGGATGATCCGTGAAGGGCTGGGGACGGCTCACAACGAACACACCACCCTGGTGCCCGAAATCATGGCCCGCCTGATTCGCGTCATGACTACCGACAGCGAACTGCCGGAAGTGCATAAGGACGTGGGCTATTAACCCCAGGGTGCGACCGCGCGCCGCCGCGACGGGGCCGTCGGCAACCGCTACCGTTCCCTTTCCAAGAATGCGGAGGCGACACCCAACGGGCGCCTCATCCGGAATGGGAAAAGGAAGCGGGCATGAGCATGAAAATCGCCATCGTCGGTCTGGGGCGGGTTGGATCAGACTTTCTAGAAGAATTGATGAGAAACGCCGACAAGGGATTCCAGATCGTCTACGCCGCTGAAACCAGCGATACCGAAGGCAAGAAGCTGGCGTGCGACAAAGGGATTCCGGTCGGCACCATCGAGGATATCCTGGCCCTGGGCGACAAGGTGGACATCATCTTCGACCTCACCGGCAGCCGTGGCGTGCGGCGGATGGTGCGCGAGGAGTTGGAGAAGGCCGGGAACATCCACACCACGGTGGTTCCCGAAACCGTCTCGCGCATGATGTGGGCCCTGATGACCGACAAGAAGCTGCCCGAGGTCCATCACTTCATCGGGCACGGCTGACGAATCGGAAGAGTGACCAGGAGGGACGGCGTCCCTCCTGGCTTGGCTGTAGCGGTGCCTCAGTGCCCGTCGCCCATCGACTTGACGACTTCCTCGGTGACCTTTTTGGCGTCGCCGAACAGCATCATGGTGTTGGGGCGGAAGAACAGCTCGTTCTCGACGCCGGCGTAACCGGCCGCCATCGAGCGCTTGATGAACAGCACCGTCTTGGCCTTCTCGACGTCCAGAATCGGCATGCCGTAGATCGGCGATGCCGGATCGGTCTTGGCCGCCGGGTTGGTGACGTCGTTGGCGCCGATGACGAAGGCCACGTCGGCCTGGGCGAAATCGCGGTTGATTTCGTCCAGTTCAAACACCTCGTCATAAGGCACGTTGGCCTCGGCCAGCAGCACGTTCATATGGCCGGGCATGCGCCCCGCCACGGGATGGATGGCGTACTTGATCTCCACCCCTTCCGCCTTCAGCAGGTCGCCCATCTCGCGCAGGGCGTGCTGGGCCTGGGCCACCGCCATGCCGTAGCCGGGCACGATGATCACCTTGGAGCTGTTCTTGAGGATGAACGAGGCGTCGTCGGCCGAGCCCTGCTTCACCGGCCGGGTCTCGACGCGGCCGGCGCCGGCCGCCGCGGTCTCGC
>DASPMK010000425.1:0-14212 GCA_035627075.1 Azospirillaceae bacterium | reverse complement strand
ACACCGTCACCTCATACTGCCCCGAGGTGTCGGACACCCCGACAAAGGCAAACTTCTTGCCGGCTTTCGAAGTGCTTTCGCGCCGGCCGGCGACGATCCCGGCCACCTTGTAGCGCGTGGTGCCTCCCTTGCCCGCCAAGTGCGCCAGATCGGCCGCCTTCACCACCTTCAGCCGACTCAAGGGCGCGGCGTAGGCGTCCAGCGGGTGGGCCGAGAGATAGAAGCCGATGGCATCGAACTCGTGCTTCAGCTTCTCCAGCGTGTCCCAATCGGGCACGACGGGCAGCGGCGGCTTGTCGAGCACGGCGCCGGTGCCGCCACCGAACAGACTGTTTTGTCCCGATTCCCGCTCGGCCGCCGCCGACTGGGCGTAGCGGATCAGCGTCTCGATGGCGGCGTGGACCTTGGCGCGGTTCGGCTCCAGCGAGTCGAAGGCACCGGCGCAGGCCAGGTTCTCCAACTGCCGTTTGTTGATCGTCTTGGTGTCCAGGCGGCGCGCAAGGTCGAACAGGTCCTTGTAGGGGCCGTTCCTCACCCGCTCGGCCACCACCGCCTGCATGGCCGGCATGCCCACGCCCTTTATCGCCGCCAGGGCGTAGCGGATGGCGTACTCGCCCTCGGCCACCGGTTCGACACTGAACACCTCGCGCGAGCGGTTGATGTCGGGCGTCAGGAGCTTGACCCTGAGACGCGACAATTCCTGGCGGAAGACGTTCAGCTTGTCGGTATTGCCCAGATCGAGCGTCATCGACGCCGCCATGAACTCCACCGGGTGGTTCGCCTTAAGATAGGCGGTCTGGAACGCCACCAGGGCGTAGGCGGCAGCGTGGGATTTGTTGAAACCGTAGCCGGCGAACTTCATCACCTGATCGAAGATCATGTCGGCCTGGGCGGGAGGGACACCGCGTTCGGCCGCCCCGTCGACGAAGATCTTGCGCTGGGCGTCCATCTCCTCCTTGATCTTCTTGCCCATGGCGCGGCGCAGAAGATCGGCACCGCCGAGCGTGTAGCCCGACAGCACCTGGGCGATCTGCATCACCTGCTCCTGGTAGATCATGATCCCGAAGGTCTCCTTCAGGATCTGCTCCAGCGACGGGTGCATGTAGTCGGCATCCTCGTCGCCGTTCTTCACCCGGATGTACTTGGGGATATTGTCCATGGGGCCAGGGCGATACAGCGACACCAGCGCGATGATGTCCTCCAGCCGGTTGGGTTTCAGCCGGCGCAACACGTCGCGCATGCCCGAGCTTTCAAGCTGGAACACGCCCGTCGATTCCGCCCGCGACAGGAGGTGATAGGATTTGGGGTCGTCCAGCGGCAGATTCGACAGATCCACCGGGTCCTTGACCAATTCCACCGCCTTTTGCAGCACCGTCAGCGTCTTCAGGCCGAGGAAATCGTACTTCACCAGCCCCGCCTGCTCGACGTACTTCATGTTGAACTGGGTGACCGGCATATCGGAGCGCGGGTCGCGATACAGCGGCACCAGTTCGTCCAGCGGACGGTCGCCGATCACCACGCCGGCGGCATGGGTCGAGGCGTGGCGGTAGAGACCCTCCAGACGTTTGGCGATGCCGATCAGCTTGCCGACCTCGGGGTCGTTGCGCTCCATCTCCTGCAACATCGGCTCGCCGTCGATGGCCTGCTGGAGGGTGACCGGGCTGGCCGGGTTGTTGGGCACCAGCTTGCAGATCTTGTCGGTCTGTCCATAAGGCATGCCCAGCACGCGGCCGACGTCGCGCAGCACGGCGCGCGCCTGAAGCTTACCGAAGGTGATGATCTGGGCGACACGGTTATAGCCGTACTTGTCCTGGACGTAGCGGATCACCTCGTCTCGGCGATCCTGGCAAAAATCCACGTCGAAGTCCGGCATGGACACGCGCTCGGGGTTCAGGAAACGCTCGAACAGCAGGCCGAAACGGAGGGGATCGAGGTCGGTGATGAGCAACGCCCAGGCGACGCAGGAACCGGCGCCCGAACCGCGCCCCGGCCCCACGGGAATGCCGTGCGCCTTGGCCCATTTGATGAAGTCCGACACGATCAGGAAATAGCCGGGGAATTTCATCTTCTCGATGACGTCCAGCTCGAACTCCAGCCGGTCGACGTATTCCTTGCGCTTGACCTCCTTCTCCTCCGCCGACATTTCGGGTGTGAGGACGGTCTTCTCCAGTCGCATTTCCAGGCCGGCGCGCGCCTGGGCGCGCAACTCCTCGGCCTCGTCGCGCCCCCCCTCGCAGGGGAACGGCGGCAGGATCGGCTTGATCGGCTTCAACAGAAACGAGCAACGCCGAGCGATCACCAGCGTGTTGTCCACCGCCTCGGGCACGTCGGCAAACATCTCGCGCATCTCGGCGGCCGACTTGAAGCAGTGTTCCGGTGTCAGGCGCCGGCGGTTGGGGTCGGAAAGCTGGACGCCTTCGGCAATGCATAAAAGGGCATCGTGCGCCTCGTACATATCGGCGTCGGAGAAGTAGCAGTCGTTGGTGGCCACCAACGGCAGATCGTGCTCATAGGCCAAGTCGATCAGTTCCGGCTCGATCCGGTCTTCCAGTTCGGGAATGGCCGGGTTGCCGGCGTGATCCACCGGATGACGCTGAATTTCAACGTAAAGGCGATCATGGAACAGGCATTTCAACTGACCCAGCGTCTGCATGGCCGGCGTCTTCTGCCCTTCGGCCAACAGCCGCCCGATCGGCCCGCCGGGGCCGCCGGTCAAGCAGATCAGCCCGTCGGTCTTTCCTTCCAAATCCGCCATCGCCACCTGGGGGGCCGCCCCGGCTTCCGTCTCCAAAAATGCCTTGGAAACCAGCTTCATCAGGTTGCGATAGCCTTGGTCGTTCTGGCACAGCACCACGATGTGGTCGGGTGTGGCGGCCAGTTTGCTGGCCATCGGCGTGGCTTTGGTCTGCCCCCCGCCGCCCCGCGAGATGCCGAGAACGGTGCCGATGATCGGCTGGATGCCGGCATCGGCCGCCGCCAACGCGAACTCCAGCGCACCGAAGAGGTTGCCGGTGTCGGTGACCGCCACCGCGGGCATGGCCTTCTTCTGGCACAGCTTCACCAGTTCCTTGACCTTGATCGCGCCTTCGGACAGCGAATAGGCGGAATGGACGCGCAGATGAACGAAGTCGGCGTGGGCCATCAGTGATGCTCTACCCTTTGGCTTGACGGCGCACACCATGCCAAAGCCCGCGCGCGTCCGCCATCCCGACTCGACGCGGAGCGGTCATGGTCCTGTCGAGGTCACCCAACAGGGGTGCAAGCTCCGCACCACCCACACCGCCGCCCCTGCCACCAGCGCCTGATCGCACGTTATCGGCGCCAGAGAGCTGTCCGTGCTGACGGGCAGGAGATACGGCGGAAACCAGCGCAGGGCATGGGCGTGGTCGTTGTCGACCACCACCACCACGTCCCCGGCCTTGGGCGGTGCCACGTCCAGCGGTTCCACCACCACGCGATCGTCGGGGAAGACGCCGGCGGCGTTCAGGGAGGGCGACGTCAGCACCAGCGCGAACGCCCGACGCGATACCGGCCGGTCCAACGGCAGCCAAGGTCCATTGCCCCGGCGGCGTTCGTCCAGAAAACGTTCGGCCTCGCGGTGTTGGAGGTGTCGCAGGTCCCTCGCCTGCTCCAGCGACAGCAATGGGACTCGGACCACGGCGGGATCGGATGGCGCCACCACCAGAAAGCGGGGCTCCGATCCGGCGGCGCGAGCCAACGCGCCCAGCGTTTCGGCGCTGGGCAGGCTGCCCGACACCGGGTCTTTCAAAAAGCGGGTCAAGTTGGTCGGCGTCACCGCGGCGTGGCGGGCCCAGGCGTTGGCCGTCCAGTCCCGCTCCAGCATCACTCCGCTCATCCAGCGGTAGAGCGCCGCCCTTGTCTCGTCCATCCCTCGCTCCTGGAACTTACCTTGTCCCAGGATCACGAATTCCGGCGTTTTCGCAAAAACAATTGATGGTCGAGACAAAATTGTCGCAATCAACCATGCGCCATCGCAGCAACCGCTTGCGCTATCCCCCCTCCGCTCCCATGTCCGGCGGGTATTTTCCGAATTCCGGCGCACCACAAAGGGAGATCACGCATGATCATTACCACCACGGACCAGATCGAGGGCCGGCGAATCGGCACCTACCTCGGTGTCGTTGCCGGCGAGGCAATTGCCGGCGTCAACGTCTTCCGCGACCTGTTCTCAGGCATCCGCGACATCATCGGCGGCCGGGCGGGCGGCTACCAGGATGCCCTGCGCGAGACGCGCGAGGCGGCCTTCGCCGACCTGGAGGCGGCTGCCCGTGAACTCGGCGCCGACGCCGTGGTCGGGGTCGACGTCGATTACGAGGTACTGGGCGAGAGCAACGGCATGTTGATGGTTTCGGTGAACGGCACGGCGGTGAAATTCGGATAGGACTGAAAATATCCCCCTTTTGATCAACCCCAGGCCGCTCGGGCTGGTCTAGGGAAGAGCTTCCGCTCTCCCTCGTCCTGTCTTGAGGTGGTCACCGATGCCGTCCCTGTTTCCACGGCCGTTCAGTTCCGCCAGTCGCGACCTTGCCATCGACCTGGGTACCGCCAACACCCTGGTCTATATGAAAAAGCGCGGTATCGTGCTCGATGAGCCGTCGGTGGTGGCGGTAACGGATACCCGCGGGCACCAGGACATCTTCGCGGTCGGGCTGCCGGCCAAGCAGATGGTCGGCCGCACCCCCAGCGGCATGCGCACCGTCCGTCCCTTGCGCGACGGCGTGATTGCCGACTTTGATCTGGCGGCGGTGATGATCCGCCATTTCATCGAGCGGGTCCGCCGCTCGTCGCGGCTGAGCCGGCCGCGTATCATGGTCAGTGTGCCGACCGGCGCCACCGCCCTGGAGCGCCGTTCCATCCGCGAGGCGGCCCAGAGCGCCGGCGCCCGCGAGGTGCTGCTGATCGAGGAGCCGGTGGCCGCCGCCATCGGCGCCGGGCTGCCGGTCACTGGTCCCCATGGCGTGATGGTGGTGGATATCGGCGGCGGCACCACCGAGGTGGCGGTCATGGCGCTGGGCGGCGTGGTTCACGGCCGGTCGGTCCGAGTGGCCGGCGACGCCATGGACGACGCCATCATCGCTCATGTCCGCCGTCACCACGGACTTCTCATAGGCCAGCCCATGGCCGAGCGCATCAAGATTGAGATCGGCAGCGCGGTGCCCCCGGTGGAGGGGAATGGGCGGACGGTCCCCGTCACCGGCCGCGACATCCAGAATGGTGTTCCGCGCGAGAGCGGCATCCACGAGCGGGAAATCGTCGAGGCCCTGAACGACCCCGTTCAGCATATCGTCGCGGCGGTCAAGTCGGTGCTGGAAGGCACGCCTCCGGAAATCGCCGCCGACATCGTGGATCGCGGCATGATGCTGACCGGCGGCGGAGCGCTGTTACGCAAGATCGACCAGAAGCTCAACCAAGCCACCGGCCTGCCGGTGACGGTGGCGGAAAAGCCGCTGGAGTGCGTAGTGCTGGGCACCGGCAAGGCGCTGGAAAACCTGGAGCGCTTCCGCTCCTTGCCGCTGGACGCCGCCTGACCATCGCTCTCGGCCCCTCCGCACGCGGCGCGGGCTATTTCGCTTCCGCCGTCTCGGCGACCAGCCAGTCAAGGTAGGCCGGATTACCCCGCCCCAGGGGCAACTCGATGATGCATGGCACCGTGTAGCTGTGCAGCGCCCGCACGCGCGCCGCCAGCGGGTCGAACAGTTCGGCGCGGGTCTTGGCGATCATGACGACCTCGCCGCCCTCCTCGATCCTACCTTCCCAAGGGTAGATGGAGGTCATGCCCGGCAGGAGGTTCACGCAGGCGGCCAGCCGCTCCTCCACCAGCGCGCGGCCGATCCGTCGGGCCTCATCGACCGAACCGGCGGTGATGTAGACGAAAATCAGTTCCATCGCGCAATCTCCAGCTCCCGGCGACGCGGGGAATGATATATTAAGTACCCGTGATGTCACAGTCGACCGGCGCTCCGGGCGGCAGGACGGGAGGGGCGACGATGGTGCAACGAGCCCGCACCCCCAGTGCCCAGCAGATACGTTGGCTGCGGCGCGGTCTTGAGCAACCCGGCGGCAAGCTTCCGCTGTTTGACGCAAACGGTCAGCGCGTCAATCGCCAAACCGTTGAATCCTGCAAAAGCGCCGGCTGGGCCGAAGTCTGGTTCCACAATCCCCTCAAACCCGACTGGCAGGTCTGCCGCCTCACCGAGGCCGGGCGGGAAGCACTGGCGTCCTATCACGTAATACGGGTCGATTTTCGGAGCGGTTGCATCATTTCCGCCGGAGCCGTCTCTTCCTAACGGGAAACGGCAAAAAGCCCCACCGGCGTCACCGGCGGGGCTTTTCCATTGGTCGGAGCGGCGGGATTCGAACCCACGACCCCCAGTCCCCCAGACTGATGCGCTACCAGGCTGCGCTACGCTCCGATCGTGCCGGGATGGTACCCGGCGGGGAATGGACGCGGACTATAACGACCGCCTCCCTCTGATGCAACGATCTTTATGCACCATTTTTTGTCTATTTGAGCATCCGCCGAAGCTGGATCAACTCGGCCAGAACCGACTCGATAACCGCCCGTTGCGGGGCGGTCAAGCCCTGTTGAACAGGCTCATCGTCGCTCTTTTCCACCAACTCTTCGACGACGGCCGGAGCCGGTGGCGGCGCATCGGCTTCAACCCCCGCATCGCTTACGATGTCGTCGAGCAGCAAGTCGTCGTCGAAAAAAACCTCAACCGGCCGCTCCTCCACCTTACCGCCGCGGGTCTCGCGCAAGAGACGCTGGACGCCCTTGATGGTGTAGCCTTCCTTGTACAAAAGGCGCTGGATGCGCCGCAGGAGTTCAACGTCTTCAGGCCGGTAGTAGCGTCGCCCGCCTCCGCGCTTCAACGGCCTTACCTGGGGAAACTTGGTTTCCCAAAAGCGCAAGACGTGCTGCGGAACGTCCAGTTCGGTCGATACTTCACTGATGGTGCGAAAAGCGGTCGCCGATTTGACAGAGCCCCGTGGGCGACCGTCGATACTGTCGGCCGGTGAACTGGTGGTCACGACGCGGCCTCGGCATTGGCATCTTCAAGCTCGGACAGACGCTTGTTGATTCGATTCTTCAGCGCATGGCTGGCGCGGAACACCAGCACCCGACGCGGCAGAATCGGCACTTCTTCGCCAGTCTTCGGGTTGCGCCCCACCCGTTCGCCCTTCTGGCGGACGGCAAAGCTGCCGAACGACGAGATCTTGACGATGTCCCCGCGCGCCAGCGCGTCCGAAATCTCGTTCAGAATGGTTTCCACGAGTTCGGCCGACTCATTACGCGACAGCCCCACCTCCTGGTAGACGGCTTCGCTCAATTGCGCGCGCGTGACGGTGTTCTGGCTCATGGCAGCCTTCCCCAACAGCCTGGGGAAAAACCGTATCTCGACCCAGGAAGTGTGTCAAGTCAAAGGCTTGACGCCCTTCCTTCACGCAGCAACTGGAGGTCGGTTACCAACGGACCAGCGCCGATCCCCAGGCCAGCCCACCACCGATGGCTTCCATCAACACCAGATCGCCGGATTTGATCCGTCCATCGGCGCACGCCTCGGCCAGAGCCAAAGGAATGGAAGCGGCGGACGTATTGCCATGGTGATCGACGGTTACGACGACTTTCTCAAGTGGCAACTTAAGTTTGCGCGCCGTACCCTCGATGATTCGGATGTTGGCCTGATGGGGCACCAGCCAATCGATGTCGTCCGCCTTGAGGCCGTTGGCGGCCAGCGCTTCCTCCACAACCTGCGACAGCCGCAGCACGGCATGGCGGAACACCTCCTGGCCCTGCATGCGTACGTGGCCGGTGGTGCCGGTCGATGACGGCCCGCCATCGACATAAAGCGCTTCATAATGGCGCCCGTCGGAATGCAGATGTGTGGACAGCACGCCGCGATCGGCCGTGTTCCCCTCGCCGGGCGCGGCCTGGAGCACCATGGCGGCGGCACCATCGCCGAACAACACGCATGTGGTGCGGTCCTCCCAGTCCAGCAACCGGGAGAAGGTTTCGGCGCCGATCACCAAGGCGGTGCGCGCCTGCCCCGTCTTCAGGAAATTGTCGGCCACCGCCAAGGCGTAGATGAAGCCCGAGCACACCGCCTGCACGTCGAAGGCCACGCCTCGCGTCATGCCCAGCGCCGCCTGCACCTTGACCGCCGTGGCGGGAAACGTGTTGTCCGGCGTGGTGGTGGCAAGCACGAGAAGATCGACGTCGTTCGGCGTGACCCCGGCTTTTTCCAAGGCGTTGTGGGCCGCCTTGGTCGCCAGATGAGAGGTGGTTTCCCCCGCAGCGGCAATGTGGCGCGACCGGATTCCCGTGCGCTGGACGATCCAATCGTCCGAGGTATCGACCCGCTGAGCGAGTTCGTGATTCGTTACTTCGTGCGGCGGCAGATAGGCGCCACAGCCCAGAATACGGGAACGCAGAACCATCTCAGACCGCCGCCGCCTTGGGATTGGGAAGAGTTGCCGCCCCCAGGTGCGGCAACTCTTCCTTGATTTTATCATTGAAGCCTTGGCGAACGAGGTCGATGCCGACGCCGATGGCGTTGGCGAAGCCAACCGCATCGGTACCGCCGTGGCTCTTCACGCACACGCCCCGGAGTCCCAGGAACATGGCGCCATTATAGCGGCGCGGATCGGTGCGCAGCTTCAGCTTCTTGAACGCCGAGCGGGCCAGCATATAGCCGATCCGAGCCATCACCGAGGATTGGAAGGTGCGCCGCAGGAACTCGGCATAGAGCTTAGCGGTGCCTTCGGCCGTCTTCAGCGCGACATTGCCTGTGAAGCCATCGGTGACGATCACGTCCACCGTGCCGCGGGCGATGTCGTCGCCTTCGACGAAGCCAACGAACTTGCCCGGCAACGGGGTCTCGCGAAGCCGCGCGGCAGCCTCCCTTACCCCTTCGTTGCCCTTCACGTCCTCGGCCCCGATGTTCAAAATGGCGACGGTCGGTTCCTGCACACCCAGAACGGCGCGCGCGAAAACCGATCCCATCACGGCAAACTGCACCAGGTTGTCCGGTCCGCATTCGACGTTGGCGCCGAGGTCGAGCATAACGCTTTCCCCCCGTAGCGTCGGAAAGAACGAGCTGATGGCCGGCCGGTCGATTCCCGGCAGGGTCTTCAGCACGAACTTGGCCATGGCCATGAGGGCGCCGGTGTTGCCGGCCGACACCACGCAGTGCGCCCGCCCGGCGGCAACCGCATCGATTGCCAGACGCATGGAGGAATTGCGCCCGGAGCGCAGCGCCACCGACGGCTTGGCGTCGTTGGATACGGAGTCCGGGGTGTGATGAATGGTCATCACCTCCTGCAGCTTTGGCCGCTTGGCGAGCAGAGGAACAATCCGCTGTTCGTCACCGAAGATCAGGTACCGCACATCGGGGAAGCGTTCGCGCGCGATATCGGCGCCCGCAACCACCATGTCCGGCGCATGATCGCCGCCCATGCCGTCCAGGGCGATGGTCAACTGCTCGCTCACCGCAGCAAAGCTCCGTCGAATGTCCTTGAACCCCGGTCCTCCGGGGATGGCGATCCGCTTCGACGGATCTCTAATGTCCCCGGAAACCGAAGATCACGCGACCGAAGATCACGCGGCAGCGGTGGTTTCCGCCATTACCTCGCGGCCGTCGTAGTGACCGCAGGAACCGCAAACGTGATGAGGACGCTTCAACTCGCCGCAGTTCGGGCACTCGGCGAACGACGACGTCTTCAGGGCGTGATGCGAACGCCGCATGTTGCGCCGGGACTTGGAGGTCTTTTTCTTAGGAACAGCCATGGCCGTAAACTCTCATCATTGGAAAAGGCGGCCCAAGCAGGCCGCCTCAGCGAACCGTCTCAATACAGGCAAACGCCCCATCCCCGCAAGGGGGAAGGGGCACGCGGGAAAGTGCTTTTAATGCTTGCGATCGCGACGTGCAAGAGCGGCGAAGGGAGAGGGTGCTTCTTCCGCCTCGTCGTGCTCCACATGCTCGATAAAATCCACCCCCGGAGCGCGCGGATACGGGTCGAGCGCCAGGGACAGATGCTGGGTGGTCAACTCGCCGATGTCGATCTTACCGTTCACCAGGGGCTCCGGCGCGTCCTCCATCTCGGACTCGAGACTGAACTCCACGTCGATCTCGCCGCCGAGATCGACATCGTGCGTTGCCGCGTTGGGCGAGAACAGGGCCGAGAACTCTTCGCTCACATGGGCCTTCACCGGCTCCAGCGTCACCACGCAGGTCTGCACCACGTCGGCCTCCAGCCTCCCGGAGACGCGGATCATCTCGCCGCCCATCGCGCGCCTCAGGCGCACCGCAGCCTTCAGGCAATCGACAGCCTCCAGTTCGAGCCGCCGCGCCAGCGCATCGCGCTCGGTTGCCGAGGCTTCGATGGTCTGAACCATCTCGTCCGCCGCCACGGCATCGGCCCGGACGGGGCGCGAGAACTCCAGCTTCGGCGCGGAGTCGGGATGATCGGTCATGACAGAGGCCTCCTGGTTCTCAAAATTCGTCGCCGCCAGGCGGAGCGCCAAAGCGCACCGTGCCGGCCATCAGATTTTCCACGGACTGGCGCTCAAGACTCGCTGCTTCCCGCCGCATATAACCGGCCATGCGGTCCAGATGCTCCGGCGACGCCTCCAGCACCGTTCCGTAAAGGTTGCGGTCCAACGCCGCGCGCAAGGGACGCGCCTCCCCGCTCGCCAACGCCGCATCGTAGGCGTTGATGCGGCCGTAGAGCCCGCTCACCATGGTTTCCACGCGCCGTCCGACACCGGTGTCGCCTGTCCCCATCTCACGCAGGCTGAGGTCCATGTCCTTCACCATGCGCTCGACCAGCATCCGGGACAGGGCCTCCGCCGCCTCCCCCTGTCCCTTCAGCCGGCGCAGCACCAGAAAGACATGGAGAACCACCATGTCGAAGCGACCATCGACGGTATCCGGAACACCCAGATCCGCATAAAATCCGGGCGTCCGCGCTTGCGCCACCACGCTCTGATAAAGGGTATCGGCCGAAGCGCCAACCGCGGGGCGCCAGCGAAACAATCGGCTGAACAAGGGACACTCCCAAACGCGACTCGTTGACAGAACAAACCGCAGGGTGCGATTGTCCCCGGCAGGTTTATCCCCGGCCCCCGGCCTTGGCAAGGCGGCAGGAACAAGGAACGACGGAACTACATGGCCCCGATGCGCTTCTCCCGACAGAGACTCCTCGCCCTGGGACTGGTCAGCGTGGCGCTTGCCGCCTGCGCGCCGACGGTGGCCACCCGCGGCAACCTTGTCGACGATGACCGGCTAGCCTCCGTGCGCACCGGCGTCAGCACCCGCGATGAGGTCGCCCAGAATCTGGGCACGCCGTCGGCTACCGGCACCTTCGACGAACAAACCTGGTACTACATCGGCCAGCGTACCGAAAAGACCGCCTTCTTCCAGCCGGAAGTGACCGACCGACGCGTCGTCGTCGTCCACTTCGACACCGCCGGCGTGGTCGATGAGGTCAAGACGATCGGCATGGACGAGGCCCGCGAGGTCGAGGTGGTCGACCGCACTACCCCCACGGCCGGACATCAACTCACCCTGCTGGAGCAGATGCTCGGCAACGTCGGCAAGTTCTCGCCCTCCACCCGCGGCGCTCGCGGTCCCACCGGCACCACCCGGCGACCTTACTGATCCTGCGGATGCGAAGGGGCGCCGCCCCTTCCCCTTCTCCTTCCCCGCCAGGGGTCAACCGCCAATACGGTCGCCGTCCTTCTTGGTGATGACGACGGCGGATGGATGCGGTGGTATCTTCGGATTGAAGTCCGGTCCGCGAGTCGCCGGGTCCTCGAAGATCGAAGCCCGCTCGAAGCCCTTGACCTGCCTGGAGCCGTCGGCCGCCCCAGCCTTTTCGGAGGTGGCGAGCGCCGCCGGACCCAGCGCCGCCGTGATGGCGGCAGCCGTCAGCGCTGCCCCCCCCCATCACCTCGCGCCGTCCATAGCGGGTGTTGATGATGCCTCGCCCATCGTCGGGCTGTCGGAGGCATTGCGCCTTTCACTATCGGCAGCAATGAACCTTTCCGACCGCAAAAGAGATTTCCGCTCCGCTTTACGACGGTCCATGGTGACCCCCTTCCGAGTTTTCCGTAAACGCCGGCAAACTAAAGACGGAGAGCGACATTTCCCCCGCCAACCAGAAAAAAGCCCCGGAGCCGAAGCTCCGGGGCTTTTCCATTGCCGAAAGTACCAGGGTCAGCCGCCAACCTTGGCCAGCATGGCCAGGAGCAGCAGAGCGACGATGTTGGTGATCTTAATCATCGGGTTGACCGCCGGGCCGGCGGTGTCCTTGTACGGATCGCCGACGGTGTCACCGGTAACCGCGGCCTTGTGGGCGTCGGAGCCCTTGCCGCCGTGGTTGCCTTCCTCAATGTACTTCTTGGCGTTGTCCCACGCACCGCCGCCCGAGGTCATCGAGATGGCGACGAAGATGCCGGTCACGATGGTGCCCAGCAGCATGGCGCCCACCGCCGAGAAGGCGGCTTCCTGACCGGCGATCAGCATGATCACCACGTACAGCACCACCGGCGCCAACACCGGCAGCATGGACGGGACGACCATCTCGCGGATGGCGGCCTTGGTCAGCATGTCGACGGCGCGGCCGTAATCCGGCTTGGCGGTGCCTTCCATGATGCCCGGAATCTCGCGGAACTGACGACGGACCTCGACCACCACCGCGCCGGCGGCACGGCCGACCGCAGTCATGCCCATGGCGCCAAACATGTAAGGCAGCAGGCCGCCGGCCAGCAGGCCGACCACCACATACGGGCTCGACAGCTCGAACTGAACGTCGAGGTTCGGGAAGTAATGCTTGAGGTCCTGGATGTAGGCGGCGAACAGCACCAGGGCAGCCAGACCGGCCGAACCGATGGCATAGCCCTTGGTCACGGCCTTGGTGGTGTTGCCGACGGCGTCCAGGGCATCGGTGGTAATACGGATTTCCTTCGGCATATCCGACATTTCGGCGATGCCGCCGGCGTTGTCGGTAACCGGGCCATAGGCGTCAAGCGCCACGATGATGCCGGCCAGGGCCAGCATGGTGGTGGCGGCGATGCCGATGCCGAACACGCCCGCCTGATGGTAGGCAATGATGATGCCGGCGCAAATCACCAGCGTCGGGTAGGCAGTGGCCTCCATGGAAACCGCGAGACCCTGGATGACGTTGGTGCCGTGGCCGGTTTCGGAGGCCTTGGCAACCGATTGCACCGGGCGGAAGTCAGTGGAGGTGTAATACTCGGTGATCCACACCATCAGGCCGGTGACAGCCAGACCGACGAGGGAGCAGACGAACAGGTTGGTGCCGGTGATCTGGACACCCCCCATCATCTCGTACTTCGTGGAGAAGCCGAACATGACGCCGGTGACGATCAAAATCGCCACGACCGACAAGCCGGCCGACGCGACGAGGCCCTTGTAGAGGGCACCCATGATGTTGTTGTTGGGGCCGAGCTTCACGAAATACGTGCCGGCGATCGACGTGACGATGCAGACCGCGCAAATGACCAGCGGATACATCATCAGCGTCTTGACGGCGCCGCCAGTGAAGAAGATCGCCGCCAGCAGCATGGTGGCGACGATGGTGACGGCGTAGGTTTCGAACAGATCGGCGGCCATGCCGGCGCAGTCGCCCACGTTGTCGCCCACGTTGTCGGCGATCACCGCCGGGTTGCGCGGATCGTCCTCGGGGATGCCGGCCTCGACCTTACCCACCAGATCGGCGCCCACGTCGGCGCCCTTGGTGAAGATACCGCCGCCCAGACGCGCGAAGATGGAAATCAGCGACGCGCCGAACGACAGCGACACCAGCGCCTCCAGGACCTTGCGGGCCTGATCGGGCTGGGCGACGTCGTAGATCATCGACAGGATGGCGTAATAGACGCCGACGCCCAACAGGCCCAGGCCGACCACCAGCATACCGGTGATGGCGCCCGACTTGAAGGCGATATCCAGCGCCGGCGCGAGGCCCCGCTGAGCGGCGTCGGCGGTACGGACGTTGGCGCGCACCGACACGTTCATGCCGATGTAGCCCGCCGCGCCCGACAGCACCGCGCCGATCAGGAAGCCGATCGCCGTGTGCCAGTTGAGGAACAAGCCGATGACGACGAACAGCACCACGCCCGCGATCGCGATGGTGCGGTACTGCCGGTTGAGGTACGCGCGCGCGCCTT
>DASPMK010000424.1:0-11235 GCA_035627075.1 Azospirillaceae bacterium | reverse complement strand
ACCAGCCGATGACCCGGCGGGTACCGTACATCGGGATTAGAAAAGTGTGGATGATGCGCAGGCTGCCGCCGGCCAGACCCGGCATGGCCGTCAGCCAGAACAGTTGTTCCGGCGTGAACTTGAAGCCGATGCCGGGAAGCCGCACCACCAGGGCCGATACCAGAAACCAGGCGATGAAGGCCATGGTCAGGTTGGCGGTGGTGATCCACAACGTCCTCCACGCGATTCCCTTGCCTGTATTTTCCCAAAAAGTTGTATCTTCAGGCCGCCAGTCGGCGACCGCGGTGCCGGCGGTGCCGGCGGTCGCGATGCTCATGGGACGATTCCTTTTCCTTGGTTTCTTTTTTGGCGATCAGGCGCGCTGGGGGGCGGTGGCAGCCGGAACCCCGACCTTTCGGGCGGCCGGCTGTCCGGCTTCCTCCAACTCGGGGAGTTCGGGCAGGTCCTTCAATTGCGGCAGACGGCGACGCTCCATGCGGCCAATAGCGAAGTGCATCCACACGAAGGCGACCGCGACGATGAGGAACAGCAGCATGAAGCAGCTCGTCCACACGCCGGTCAGGTCGTTCAACGCGCCGAAGGTGATGGGCAGGATAAAGCCGCCGAGGCCGCCGATCAGGCCGACGATGCCGCCGACCGACCCGACGTTGTCGGGGTAATAGACGGGAATGTGCTTATAGACGGCGGCTTTTCCCAGGCTCATGAAAAAGCCCAGCGTGAAAGTCAGTAAAGTGAAGGTCACCACGTCGGTGGAGATCGAGAAGGAAATCGGCCCCTTGATGCCATGCACGACGTAATCGCTGGCGGGGTAGGAAAGCAGGAAGGCGCACAGGATCGAGACGCCGAAGGTCCAGTACATTACCTTGCGCGCGCCGATGCGATCGGACAGCCAGCCACCGAAGGCGCGGAAGATCGAGGCGGGGATCGAATAGGCGGCGCCCAACATGCCCGCCGTCTTGATGTCCAGCCCATAGACACCGACGTAGTAGCGCGGCAGCCACAAGGCCAAGGCGACGAAGGCACCGAAGACGAAAAAGTAATAAAGTGAGAAACGCCAGACCTGGAGGTTCTTCAGCGGCGCCAGATGCATCGCCGTCGATTCCGGCTTGGCGCCGGTCTGACGGCGCCTGACCAGCACCGGATCGTCGCTGGTGGTGAACCAGAAGATCACGGCCATCAGCAGGATGGCAGCGGCCCACACCATAGCCACCATCTTCCAGCCGAATGCCACCATCACGAACGGAGCCACGAACTTGGTGACCGCCGCGCCGACGTTGCCCATGCCGAAGATGCCCAGCGCCGTACCCTGCTTTTCCTTCGGATACCACCGCGAGACGTAGGCGATGCCGACCGCGAAGGCGCCACCGGCGATGCCCAGGCTGAAGGCGGCCACCAGGAACAGGGGATAGCTGTCGGCATAGGTGAGGAGGAAGGTGGCGATGGCCGACGCCACCATTACCGCGACGTAGACGATGCGGCCGCCATACTGGTCGGTCCAGATGCCGAGGAACAGGCGCGAGAGCGATCCGGTGAGGATCGGCGCCCCGGCCAACAGGCCGAACTGTGTGTCGGTCAGGCCCAACTCGCTTTTGATCTGGACCCCGATAATGGCGAAGATGGTCCAGACCGCAAAGCATACGGTGAAGGCCACCGTGCTCATGGTCAGAGCCCGGGTCTGCTGTCCGGGCGATACTTGCTGAATATAGTTCATCGCGCCACCCCTGGAAGAAGTCAGACTTGCCGGGCTTGCCGCGACGGGGCGCATGAAATCGCCGAAATCGGAAAGCCGGGATGCCTGGGTTGAAATCCAGTACCCTTATGTTCTCAAGGGATACTACAGGCGGGGGGAGGGACATCCGCTTGACGAACGTCAAGAAGGGTAAGCATCGCACAAAATGTCGCGATATTGAGAATGGTAATTTTCCGATTTGATGGCCGCGACGCCAGATCATTACTTAAATCAAATCAACACTTGATATTTATCAAGCGCTCATCGGCCGGACTCGGCGATGCTATGGTAGGCCTGCAAGAGTCTCTTGGCAGTTGAAGAGCTGCGTCGGGGCGCCTCTTCCGGCATGCTGGGAATCGATGATGAACGAAGGAGCACGACGGACCATGCGCTTGAAAGACCTGTGTTTGGTACGCAGCATGGCCTGCTTCTCCGATCTGGATGATGCCCAGCTCGCCGAACTGACACGCGGAGCACTTCTCCAGCGGTTTCCCAAGGAAACACAGCTTTTCGAGCAGGGGGAAAGGCCCGATTTCCTCCATATTCTGGCCGAAGGTACGGTGGAATTATACGCCAGTTCCTCGGATGGCCGCGAAACGGTGATCGAGGTGCTGACGCCGTTGGACAATTTTATCCTCGCGGCGGCACTCACCGACACGCCCTATCTGATGTCGGCCAAGGTGCTGGACCCGGCACTGGTCCTGATGCTGTCCGCCCAGCGCCTGCGCGAGCAGATCATTCAGCAGCCAAAGCTGGCCTTATCGATGATGGGTTCGCTGGCCGGGCAGTTCCGCCGGATGGTGCGGCAGATCAAGGACCTGAAGCTGCGCACGGCGACCCAGCGACTGGGCGCCTGGCTGCTCCAGCAGGGGGGCGAATTGCGCGACGGCGCCGCCTTCGACCTGCCGGTCAGCAAGCAGGTGGTGGCCGGTCGCCTGGGGATGACGCCGGAAAACCTGTCGCGGGCCTTCGCCGCGCTCGCCGATCATGGCGTGCTCGTCAGGGGGCGCCAGATCGTCATTGCCGATGTGCGGCGGCTTCAGGAGTGCTGCCACCCCGACACCCTGATCGACGATGTCGAGAAGGACCTGCATATCTGCACGGAATAGGGTGCCGTCTCTCGCGCGAAAGATCGCGGCTTCCCATGGCATCGTCGCCCTGGTCGGTTGGCCCCGCCAGTTAGATCAGCACCCGCACTCCCATCCGAGTGTCGAGGATCGCCTGAACGCCTTCGGCCTGTCGGAACAGCCGCGCGGCATCGTCCACCGGCGAGACGGCAAGCATGGTCGACAAGCCGTCCGCCAAGGTCGCCGTGGCGGCCACGACCGTCACCGCCTCCACCTCCCGCGGGGAGCCGCCGGTAAAAGGATCGAACAGATGATGGCAAAACGGGCTGAATCTCGTGCCGTAGCCGCCGGACGTCGCCACGGCCTGATCGTTCAGGTCGAGCACCCGGGTCCTGTGGCCGGGCTTGGCTGGATCGGCGATCCCGATGTCCCAGGCCCGGCCATCGGGGCGTCGGCCAAGCCCTCGCATTTCACCCATGTCGACCAGAACGACTTCGATACCTTCCCGATACAGGAGTTCGGTGACCCGATCCGTCACGTACCCCTGCGCGATGCCGTTCAGCGTCACGGCCATGTCCTGTCGGTGGAAGCTTATGCGATCCGTACCGATGTGAAGGTGCCGGAAGCCCACCCGTTCACGCGCCCCGTCGATGGCTGCCCGGGACGGGCCGGCGGGATCGGCGTTTGGCTGGGCGAAGTGATCGGCATAAAGGCGCCAGAGCGGCTGGACGGTGACATCGAAGGCGCCCCCTGAAATCTCGCTCAGCCGTTGCGCCTTGGCAAGAAGTTGGACCAGATCAAGCGGCGGCGCGTCCAATCGGCCGTCCCGGTTCAACCGGGACACCGCCGAGTCCGGGCGGTACAGGCTGAAAACGGCTTCCAGCCGCCGCACCTCGGACAGGCAGTCCTCGACGAGTCGTCGCGCCGCCTGTGGGTCGGGGTGGTACAGGCGCAGGGACGCCTCCGCACCCAGGGCCGTTCCCCGCCATTCCACCAGCGGGGCGCTCCTCCCGCTCCGACCGGGCAGGAGAGCGACGCCGGCCGTGGCGGCGGCGATGGTGAGGAAGCGGCGACGGCTAGTGGCTGGTGCCGGCCGACAGGGTGATCTTGTTGAAGACATTGTACTTTCCCGTAGGCTTGACCATCGGCACGCGCTTGACCTCCTCGAAGGTGCGGGCGTCGTAGACGATGATGGCGCCGTCCATCTCGGCAAGACTGACCAGCACATGAGAGCCGTCGCGGGTGAACTCGGCATGCATCACCGTTCGGCCCGGCGCCGGGTGCAGTGTCCGTGCCACCTCCAGGGTGCGAGTGTCGATCACCACCACGGTATCCTTCTGCGAGGCCAGCGAGGTGTCGGTCCAGGCGTAGGGTGTCTTCTCGTGCCCGCGCAGGAAGAAACCCGGACCAGGCGTGGCGATCTCTTTCGCCACGCTCCAGTCACGGGTGTCGATGACGCTGACCAGCCCTTGTTCCAGGTGCGGCGTCGCCATCACCGGGCGGCCTTGCCACGTCCAGGTGATGGCGGAGCCCAGGTGCGGCAAGCCCGGCAGGGGAATGGCGCCGATCGGCCGCCCGACGTTGAGGTTGACGACCACCGCTCCCTTGGCTTCGCGCGACGACCCCAGCAGGGTGGCATAGTCGGCGGTGAAGGAGAAATCATCGAGCGGCTGGTCGAGTGCGATGCGGCGGACGCCGAGTTTGCCGTCGTCGGCCAGCCCCTCCTCCATGCCGGCCTCGTGGCTGTGGACGAAGCCGCGATAGATCTTCGGCGCGTCGTCGCGGTAATAGACCTCCCACAACTCGGGCACGTCCTTCAGCGCCACGATGAAGCTGCCGCGCGGTCGGGCGTCGTAAACGGCGCTGACCCGCGACGCCTTCTCCCCCTTGCCGTCGATGGCCGGGATCACCTTGAGGGGACTTAGATCCTCAGCGCTGAGGATCACCAGACTGTTGGGCAGGAAGTTGGCGGCGGCGACATAGCGGCCATCGGAGGACAGCGCGATGTTGCGCAGATTGATGCCAGCCCGCGCCTCGGCCACGACGGTCAGGTTATGAAGGTCGTACTTGGTGACCCAGCCGTCGCGCGAGCCGAAGAAGACATAACGGCCATCGGCAGAGAACTTCGGCCCGCCATGCAGGGCGAACCGGCTTTGGAAGCGGTGGATCGGCTCGAACCGGTCGCCGTCCAGCACCGTGACATGGTGGTCGCCGCTTTCCACCACCACGAACAGATTTAAGGGATCGGCCTGGAACACCGGCTTGGCCGGCAGCGCCGCCGCTTGCGCGTTGACTTGGCGCGAAGCGCGGATTTCCGCCTCGCCCCACGTCGGCACCTGCGGCAGCGGCGTGTACACGAGGTCGGCCAACGCTCCGATAGCGGCGGGCGACAGCCGGTCGGCGAAGCCGGGCATCTGGGTGGCGGAACGTCCGTCGGCGATTACCTCGGCCGCCTTCTTCCGGCCCAGCCGCCCGAGGTTTTCCGGCAACAGCGCCGGTCCCATGCCGCCCAGCCGGTCGGCACCGTGGCAGGCGGCGCAGTGCTCGGCATACAACGTGCCCGCGTCCTGGGCATGGGCCGGACCGCCCAGCAGCATCCCGGCCAGGGTAAGAATACCGATCAGCGGCAACTTCACGCGTTGGCCCTCCGCGTCGGGTGGGGGGAAAGGGCGACGCGCGGGGTGCCGGGAGCGACACCGATCTCCGCGTCGTCGAGATAGCAGCCGGGGTCCTCATCCCAATAATCGCCGGTCAACTGGTAGGCGCGGATGCGGGCGTTGCCGTTGCAGATAGCGAAGTGCCGGCAATTGCCGCACCGGCCGCCGATCCGCCGGGGGCTGGCCTTCAGGCCCGCCATCACCGGATCGGTCCGATCGCGCCAGATGTCGCCGAACAGCCGTTCCCGCACGTTGCCCAGGGTGTAATGCCACCAGAAGGTATCGGGATGGACGTTGCCCAGATTATCGATGTTGGCGACGTTGACGCCCGAGGCGTTGCCGCCCCATTGCTCCAGCTTGGCTTCGATGTGCGCGGCCCGGTCGGGAAACCGCCGTCCCACCCATTTCAGGAGATAGACGCCGTCGGCGTCATTGTTGCCGGTGACGAACTCCTTGGCCTCGCCGCGCTCCGCCGCCGCCCAGGCCGTATCGAACAGCCGGTCCATGGCTTCGCGGGTCATCGAGAAGTGGGCGTCGTCGCCCCGGTGCTTGTTGCCGCGCCCGGCGTAGTTGAGATGGGACAGGTAGAACTTGTCCGCCCCTTCCCGCTCCATGAGGTCCAGCAGCGCCGGCAGGTCACGGGCGTTGTCGCGGGTCAGGGTGAAGCGCAGGCCGACCTTGATGCCGTGCTCGCGGCACAGCCGCACGCCACGCATCGAGGCGTCGAACGCCCCGTCGCGGCGGCGGAAGCGGTCATGAGTGTCGCGCAGCCCATCCAGGCTGATGCCGACATAATCATAGCCGACGGACGTGATGGCGGCGATGTTGGCTTCGTCGATGATGGTGCCGTTGGTGGACAGGCCGACGTAGAAACCCATCGCCTTGGCACGGCGCGAGATATTGAAGATGTCCGGGCGCAACAGGGGCTCGCCGCCCGACAGGATCAGCACCGGCACGCGGGCGGCCTTGAGGTCGTCCATCACCCGGTAGACCTCCGCCGTGGACAGTTCGCCCGGGAAATCCACGTCGGCCGAAATGGAATAGCAATGCTTGCAGCGCAGGTTGCAGCGGCGGATCAGGTTCCAGATCACCACCGGCCCCGGCGGATGGCGCTTCGGCCCCACCGGCGTCGGCGACAGGATTTCGCGCATGTATTGGCTGATGCGGAACATGAAAAGCCCTTTATCCGGTGAGGCGCAGCCCGGTCTTCTTCAGGATGCGGGTGCTGAACAGCACGTCGTGGGCGCGGGCCGCCGGCCCGATCACCCCGGCGATGGCCTCGACGTGGGCCAGCACCTCGTCGCGGCTGCGACCATGGACCATGGCGAACAGGTTGTACGGCCACAGCGGCGGATGCCGGGGCCGGTGATAGGCATGGCTGACGAAATCCAGGGCGCCGACCTGCCGGCCGATCTCGGTGATCCGCTCGTCCACCACGTCCCACACCGACATACCGTTGGCGCGGTAGCCCAGAGCGTAGTGATTGGGCACCGCGCCGATACGCCGGATCACCCCCGTCTCCAGCATTCGCCGCAGCCGCGCCATCACCTCCTCGGGATCGAGCCCCAGCGTCCCGGCCACGGCGTGATAGGGGTGGGGCACCAGCGGCAACCCGTCCTGTGTCGCCTGGATCAGCCGGCGGTCGGTGGTGTCGATCATGCTCACACCTCGAACCGCAAACCGATGAAGAACTCTTCCCGCTTGGGCATGTCATAGACCTCCAGCCCGGTTTCGGCGGCGATGACGGCCAGCACCCGCGCCACGTCCTCCGGCCGCTCGGTCGCCACCACGAACCACATGTTGAGGGCATGGGCGCGGGCGTAGTTGTGGGCGATCTCCGGGTGGGCGTTGACCAGGGCGGCCACCGTGTCGAAGCATTCCTCCGGCACCGCCATGGCCGCCAGGGTCAGGCCGCCACCCAACCGCTCGGCGTGGTACATCGGGGCGAAACGCGATAGGGCGCCCGCTTCCACCAACCCCCGGATGCGGCCGATCAGTTCCTCCTCCTCCAGGCCCAGTGCCCGCCCGGCATCGCCGAAGGGACGCTCGGAAACGGGAAAGCCGCCCTGGAGAGCGTTGATGATACGGCGGTCGGTCTGATCCATCACGCCGCCTCCGACCGCGCCAACCGGGCGCCGCATTGCTTGAAGCGGCGGCGGCTGAACAGCACGGCATGGGAGACGCCGGCCATGTCCTCCAGCGCGCACAAAAGACCGATCTGCGCCTCCACGGTGGCGCGGTCACGGCCGTGGATCATGCAGAACAGGTTATAGGGCCATGCCGGCGGGTGCCTCGGCCGGCGATAGCACAGGGTCACGAAGGGGTGGCCCGCCAGAAGGCGCCCCGCCGCGTCCACCCGGTCGTCGGGCACGTCCCACACCACCATGGCGTTGGCCCGCCAGCCCAGTTCATGATGCCGGACCACGAGGCCGCACCGCTTGACCACGCCCCGCTCCACCAGCGCGGACAGCCGGGCGATCACCGCCGCCTCGTCCAGTTCCAGCCGCGCCGCCACCGCCGCGAAGGGGTGGGGCACCTGGGGCAGCCCGTCCTGTAGCGCCGCCAGCAGGCGACGGTCATCCTCATCCACCATCATGTCAGCGCGAATCCCAAGTCGATGTGGTAGGCCGCTTCCAGCGGCAGATCGAGCACCGCATAGCCGGTTTCCCGCTCGATGGCCCGCAGCACGCACTGGCGGGCGACGGCATCGGGAGCGGTGACGACGAACCACAGGTTCAGCCGGTGCTCACGCTCGTAGTTGTGGTTGACCTCGGTCCGCGCCGACACCAGGGCGGCCACCCGTTCCAGGTCGGCCGGCGGCACCGCCATGGCCGCCAGCGTGCTGGCTCCGGCGGTGTTGGGGCGGACCACGGCGCCGACGCGGCTCAGCACCCCGGCCTGCTTCAGCCGCTCCAGGGCGGCCAACACCGCCTCCTCGGTGGTGCCCAGCGCCTCGGCCATCGCCCGATAGGGGCGCGGCACCAGCGGCAGCCCGCGCTGGAACCGATCGAGCAACCGGCATTCCAGCGGCGTCAGCGCGACCTCGGGGGCATCGCGATGCTCTGCCGTCATTGGCCGATCCGATGCGCGCGGGCGGTGAAGAACAGGCCGCTGGGCTTGTCCGCCGGCAGGCGGGCCAGCGGCTCGAAGGTGCGGGTGTCCAGCACATCCACACGGTCGGCGTCGCGCACCGACAGCCACACCGCCTCGCCCTTGGGCGTGAACTCCAGATGCAGCACCCCCGGCCCCGGTGCCAGCGTCTTCACCACGGCCATGGTTTCGGTGTCGATCACCTGCACCGTGCCGTTGTCGGGCGGCGCGAAGTTGACCCACACCTGCCGGCCATCGGGCCGCCCCACTGCGAACACCGGCTGGCCCTGGACGGGAACGCGACCCACCTCGGTCCAGGTGTCACGGTCCATCACCAGGATTTCGTGGCGCCCCACCGCCGGCACGAAAGCCCGCCGCCCGGCGAAGGCCCAGCCCTCCAGGTGCGGCATCTTGTAGACCGGCAACGGTGCCTCGCCCCGGCCGTAGCCGGCGAGGATGCGGCGCACTCCCTGTTCGGGATACCACAAGTCCACCAGTGCCATCCCGTCCTCGCCGAACAGCCCGGCAAGGTAAAATCGCCCATCGGGGGTGATGAGGGCATCGTAGGGTTGGCGGCCGACGCCGGTCCAGCGGGTGACCGCCGGCCTTTTGGGATCGGTCAGGTCGGCCAGCCAGATGTCCCCGGCTTCGAACAGGCTGAAGACGAACCGTTGCCCCGGCGCGTCCACCAGCCCCACCACCTTGGAGCCGGGAGTGGGAATGTCGGCCACGGGGTCCAGGGTGCCGGCGTCGAACACCCGCACACCGCCGGGCTCGTAGTTGGAGACGGCCACCAGCCGGCCGTCCTGGGAGATGGCGCCGCCGATGCTGTTGCCGGCCTGCACGATGCGCCTGACCACCCGCGCCTCCAGCAGGTCCACCTTGGTCAGGCCGCCGTCGCGTCCGAAGACATAGGCGAACCGCCCGTCGCGCGAGAACACGGCCGAGGCATGGCTGAGGTCGCCGAGGTCGGGCACGGTGGCGAGCCGGGCGCGTCCGGTGGTATCCACCACCTGCACCCGCCCGGCCGCCCGCTCGACCACGATGCCGAGATCGCCGGTGCCGCGCGGTTCGCCGGCCCAGGCCGTGGCCGCGAGCAACATCGGCAGGAGGAAGGCGAAACGTCTCATGGCACTCCTTCTCGCAATCGATCGACGAGCCAGCGCGCTTCCTCAGGGCTGAGAAAGGGCCGCCAGGGGGGCATCGGCGTGCCCGGCGCACCGTCCAGAATAACGGCGGCCAGGGCATCGGCGTCCTTGCCGGCCAGGGTCCGCGGCAACAGCGGCGGCCCCAGCCCGCCCTTCAGCGTGAGCCCGTGACACGAACCGCAATCCTGCTTGAGCAGATGCAACAGCGCCTGCTGGCGCGTCGGCGCGATGGGTTCGGCCACGGCGTGCCCGGCGACGACCAGCAAGGCGATCAGGATCAGAGCTTGCCCCACGGCGACCCGGCGGCTCAGTACACGTCGTTCTGGGTGTTGAAGACGTTGAACTTGCCGGTCGGCGTGATCAGCCGGGGGTCCTTGATCACGGTCTTCAGCTTGCGCGTCTTATCGTCGACGACAACGATGGCCGAGGGTTGCTCCTTGCCGTTCCACACCGAGAACCAGACCTCGTTACCGGGCCGGTTGTACTCGGGCTGGACGATGCGGGGATTGCCCTGGGTGATGCCCGCCCACTCGGCGATGGGCAGAACCTCGTAGCCGGCCTTCAGGTTGTCGAGGTTGAATACGGCAATGCTGCCGGAGATGGAAGGTTCGGGGTTCAGCGGCGTATCGACCCACAGATTGCGGGAATTCGGGTGGGTCTTGATGAACAGCGAGCCGCCGCCCTGGCCTTCCAATTCCTGAACCACTTTCCACGCTTGGTCCTTGTGCTTTTCGGGGTCGGTGCCGATCAGGCTTATGGCGGCGCTGCCGAGATGGCTGGTGGCCCACACCGGCCCGAACTGCGGATGGACGAAATTGGCGCCACGGCCGGGATGCGGCGTGGTGCTGGTTTCGACGATGTTGACCAACTGGTTGGTCTGGGTATCGATCACTGCCACCTTGTTCCGGGCGTTGGCCGCCACCAGGAAGTAACGGCGGGTGGAGTCGAAACCGCCGTCGTGCAAAAACCGTTCGGCGTTGATGGTCGTGACCTTGAGGTTCTTCAGATCCTCGTAGTTCACCACGAGGATTTTGCCGGTTTCCTTGACGTTGACGATGAACGATGGCGAGAAATGCGAGGCGACGATGGAAGCCACGCGCGGCTCGGGGTGGTACTGCTGGGTATCGACGATCTGGCCGCGCGTGGATTCGATGCGCATGGGCTCCAGAGTGTCGCCGTCCATGATGACGTACTGCGGCGGCCAATAGGAGCCGGCGATGGCGTACCTGTCCTCCCAGCCCTTGGCCTTGGAGGTTTCGACCGACCGCGCCTCCAGTCCGACCTTGATCTCAGCCACGTTGTCGGGCTTTTCCATCCACAGGTCGATCAGGTTGACCTTGCCGTCGCGGCCGATGACGTAGAGATAGCGCCCCGACGCCGACAGGCGCGAGATATGCACCGCGTAGCCGGTGGTGACGATGTTGACGATCTGCTTGGTGTCGCCGTCGATCAGCGCCACCTCGCCGGTATCACGCAAAGTCACCGAGAACAAATTCTCGATGTTCAGCTTGTTCATCTTCTGCTTCGGCCGCTGTTCCGGCGGC
>DASPMK010000423.1:0-4565 GCA_035627075.1 Azospirillaceae bacterium | reverse complement strand
AAAAAACATCAGCACCAGGCCCCAGGGAGCAGTCCCCAACCAGCGATCGAGCAGATATCCACTGCCCACACCTACAATCATGGCGGCAAGCAACTCCACCCCGATACGGAAGGCGGCGCCGAGAGCGTGTCCGGACGTATCCGAAACCTTGGGTCCCCCGGACGATCCCGGCTTTCCCCTTTCCCGCGCCTTCCTTAGTCGGGCTTCGAGTTCTTCCAACGAATGGGGGGGCTTGTCGTCGCCCATGGCGCTTAAGTTGTCCCCCTGTTGGCCCGCAGCCACGCGAAAGCGCGTGGACCATACGGTTAGGGCCTTACCCTGTCAAGTCGCAAAACCTGATGGGCAAGCTCTTGAAAAGACACGAAATATCGTGTGCGTACACGGGGTTGGCCAAGATTGAACGCACGTACGGCTTGTCCATCTCTCCGAAAGGAGGATCAGCCTGCCAGCCGCGCGCGGATTTCGGCAGCCATTTTGTCTGGATCGGTGCCGTGGGGGAAGACGGTAAGAAAATGTCCGTCCGGCCCCATCAGGTAAACGAAGGAGGAATGATCCATGGCGTAATGCCCGGACTCGTCGGTCTTGGCCTTGGCATAATAGACGCGGAAGGCGCGGGCGGCGGCGGCCACCTGCTCCGGCGAGCCGGTAAGGCCGATCATTTGGGGGTGGAACAGCGGGGTGTAGGCGGCGAGTTGCGTCACCGTGTCGCGCTGCGGGTCGATGGTGATGAACAGGGGTTGGATCTTGTCGGCATCGGCGCCCAGCCGGTCGAGCGCTTGCGCCATGGTCGACAACTCGGTCGGACAGACGTCGGGGCAGAAGGTGTAGCCGAAATAGACCAACTGGAGCTTGCCGGCGTAAGTGTCCCCCGTCACCGGCTTTCCGGTGTGGTCGACAAGGCTGTAGGGACCGCCGATGTTGGCGGTGGTGGTGATGGTGCCGCCCGGTGGCAGGTGGCTCAACTGATTCCAGGCGACCACGGCGGCGATGGCGAGGCCGATCAGGGCAGCCAGGGCCATGCGGGCAAAACGGCGATTCATATTAATCCGTCCTAATGAGCGGCGACCAGGCGATACTTAGGAGGGAAGCGGCGCGAGGTCCAGAGGCGGGTGATGCCTCGTGCCGGTAAGACGCCATAAGATTTAGGGTGTGTCCTCAATTTGAGCCCGATGCCGGCGGCGGCCAGATGGACAGCCGCGCCCGGTACCGATACGGCACGGCCGCCCCGAACCGCCGGTTGTCGTGAGTCGTCACGCCAACAGACCCCACGGGACGATATCGTCTCGGATGCGGGGGCGAAACCCTCTGGCGTCAGCAATTGCATCGAGGGCAAAAGTTTCATACAGAAGCTGGTGCGACTCCCCTGCCCGAGGACTCGCGCAGGTTAATCGGGGAAAGCCGCTGCCCATGACCCGCAAATTCACTCCCGTGTGGGGCGATGACTCCTCCGTGGTGCGCGCCGGCACCCGGCCGGCGGCGGCCGGCGCCGATACCGACGCGGAAAGCGCCAAGGCCAACGAGAGCAGACATCAGGCGCTGTTCGCGCTCAAGGTCATGCTCGACCGCGGCCTCATCCCTCCCGGGGAATATGAGCGCCGTCGCGCCGCCATTCTGGCTGGGTAAGGTTCGCGTCGGCGCTTAACGAAAGAACGTGTCCCGGTGCCACGAAAGTCTTTACCCGATTGGTGCTCTTCCATACTCTATGTCTTGTAGCTCGGGCCTTTCTTCGCCTACAACGTTCGCCGGCCCTCCTTCGAACGGGGAGGGTGCGGGGAAATTTGGTTAATGAAAGGCTTGGACGGCGAGGCTCAGTCCCGCTAGAAGAGCGCATGTTCATGGATCGGGACCGGACAGCCGCCTGAGCGCGGTGCCGTTCGGCTTCCCGCTCGGGCTATTTCGGAAAGAGAGGACACCTGGTGTCGGTTGTGCGAAACGCCAATCTGGGGCCGGATCAGAACGCGCCGTTCCAAATGCGCGGCGGCAGTTTCACGTTGATGGTGCTGCGGCTGGTCAACCCCGATGATCCCGGCTTTTTCCCGCAACTGGCGGGTAAGGTGCGGCAGGCGCCGAATTTTTTCCGCAACGCGCCGGTGGTGCTTGATCTGGACGATCTGTCGGCCGGCGAGCGCACCTATTTCGATTTCGCATCCTTTGCCCGGCGGCTGGTCGAGCTGCAACTGATTCCGATCGGCGTGCAGGGCGGCAGCCCGGAGATGCAGGCGGCGGCGCTGAATGCCGGCTTGCCGCTGGTCCCGACCGGCCGCGCGCCGCGGTCGGAGCCGGCCGCCAGTACCGGCGTCGCCCCGGCTCCGGCCAACGCCAACGGCGACGAGGCGAACGCCGTCGATGAGAAGGCGGCCAAGCCCGCCGACACCGCGCAACCAACAGCCAAGGCGAAGGCGCCGCGCAAGGAAGAGGCCAAGGCGGCCATTGCCCAGCGCCCCACGCTCTTCATCAACGAACCCGTGCGCTCCGGGCAACAGATCTACGCCCATCAGGGCGATCTGGTGGTGACGGCTTCGGTCAGCGCCGGCGCGGAGCTTCTGGCCGACGGCAGCATCCACGTTTACGGTGCGTTGCGCGGCCGGGCGCTGGCCGGCATCGGCGGCGACACCTCGGCGCGCATCTTCTGCCAGAGCCTGGAGGCGGAGTTGGTCTCCATCGCCGGGCTCTACCGGGTAAACGAGGATGTCGACGAAGCGGTCTACAAGAAACCGGTTCAGGTTTACCTGAGCCAGGGCTATCTGCACCTCGATCCCTTGTTCTGACCGGCCCCTGGGGGGGGCGCCGGCGGGACGGGGCACGTAAGGCAGGATGGGCAACCTTCAGCGGGGGAGAGTCTCGTTGGGCACGATCATCACCGTCACATCGGGCAAGGGGGGGGTGGGCAAGACCACCACCAGCGCGGCGTTCTCAACCGCCCTTGCCCTGCGCGGCTTCAAGACCTGTGTCATCGACTTCGACGTGGGTCTGCGCAACCTCGACCTGATCATGGGCTGCGAACGCCGGGTGGTGTTCGACTTCATCAATGTCATCAATGGCGAAGCGAGGCTTCATCAGGCACTGATCAAGGACAAGCGGGTCGACAACCTGTTTATCCTTCCCACCTCGCAGACGCGCGACAAGGACGCGTTGACCCGCGAGGGCGTGGAGAAGGTGCTGGAGGAACTCCGCAAGGAGTTCGATTACATCGTCTGCGACTCGCCGGCCGGTATCGAGAAGGGGTCGCTGATGGCGCTCTACTTCGCCGATCACGCGGTGGTGGTGACCAACCCCGAGGTTTCCTCGGTACGCGACTCCGACCGCATCCTCGGCATGCTGGCCTCGCGTTCACGCCGCGCCGAACTGAGGATGGAGCCCGTCATCCAGCATCTTCTGCTCACCCGCTACGATCCCGAGCGCGTGGAGCGGGGCGAGATGCTGAAGGTGGATGATGTGCTGGAAATTCTGGCCATTCCGCTTCTGGGCGTCATTCCGGAGAGCCAGGCGGTGCTGCGCGCCTCCAATGTCGGTATGCCGGTGACGCTGGACGAGAAGTCCAATGCCGGTCTGGCCTACCTTGACGCCTGCGCCCGCTTCCTCGGCGAGGAGGTCGAGCATCGGTTCACCAAAGCGGAGAAGAAGGGTCTCTTCGGCCGGCTCCTGCGGAGGAGCGCATGAGCATCTTCAATTTCTTCCGCTCGCCCAAGAAGACTTCGGCCGAACAGGCCAAGGAGCGGTTGCAGATCGTTATGGCCCATGCCCGTGTCGGACGCAGCACCGGGCCGGACTTCCTGCCCATGTTGCAGCAGGAATTGCTGGCGGTGATCGCCAAGTACGTCGATCTCGACCAGAACAAGGTCGAGGTGAAGCTGGACAAGGGCGAGGACTGTTCGACGCTTGAGGTCAATATCGAGCTGCCGGTGCCCGGCGAGGGGACGGCCAAGGTGGTGCCGGTGAAGCCAGTGGCCAAGCCCGAAGCCAGGCCCGAAGCCAAGCCGGGCGAGCCTGCCAAGGCCGCGGCCAAACCCGACGACAAGAAGGAGGCCAAGGCCGACGACAAGAAGGCCGAGGCCAAAGCGGACGTCAAGCCCGAGGCTAAGATGGGAGCCGCCGGCCGGGCGTAATCCGCCCCCTCCCGCTTTACCCGTTCCCTCCCGCTTCCCATCTCCCTTGCAAAAGGTGATTGGCCAAAAGGGGAGGGTGCGGTGTTTCTGGACGAGACGGGGCTTTTGAAGGACAACCCGGCCCGCCTGTCGGGCGGCATTGCGGTGACCGATCTCGACGGCAACGGCGTCTTCGAATTTCTCGTCGCGGGGCAGGGGGGAAGCCCCCACCGGGCGCTCAAGTGGGAAGGCGGGCGTCTCGTCGATGTGGCCGACCCAACTCTGGCCTCCGCCGCTCGGCCGGCGCTGGGATTTGCCGTGGCCGACATCGACGGCGACGGGCGGGAGGAAATTTATCAGGTCGGTGCCGACGGCCCCGGTTCCGACCGATTGCTGGCCGGCTTCGGCAGCCGCTGGCTCGATCTTCTGGGGCAGTCGGAAAATGCGGAACTGGCCGGGGAGGCGGGGGGGCGTGTCGCT
>DASPMK010000422.1:0-2792 GCA_035627075.1 Azospirillaceae bacterium | reverse complement strand
ACCACGGGTCGTCAAGCGCAAGGTCAGCAAATTCAACACCAAGGCCCGAGCCAAACCGATTGAGCCCAGGCCCCCATTCCACTACCCCGATCACATCGTCATCGTCGCCGAGGGCTAACTGAACGGTATTGGGGTTAGCCCGGAATGCCTGGCGGAACGGTATGCCCTTTCATGATGAATAGCCGTGAAGGAGGCTCCATGACGGAGATGGAGGATCGAGCCGCCGATATGGCGCGCGCCGGCCGGATCACGCGGGGCGTGCGCCGGTCGCTGGCCGGACGTGGTTTCCGCAGCCTGACCGAGTTTCGCCTGAGATCGGGCCGCCGCGCCGACGTGCTGGCTGTCAACGATGCCGGCGACGTGGTGATCGTCGAGGTGAAAAGTTCCGTCGCCGACTTCCGCGCCGACCGGAAGTGGCCTGAGTACCAGGAATTCTGCGACGCGTTCTTCTTTGCCGTGGGGGATGATTTCCCTCTCGACCTCATCCCCGAAACCTGCGGCCTGATGGTGGCCGACGCCTATGAGGCCGCTGTCCTGCGCGAGGCGCCGGTGATGAAGCTGAATTCGGCGCGCCGGAAAAGCCTTGTCCTGGATGTGGCGCTCATCGCTTGCGGCCGATTGCACCGTCTGGAAGATCCCGGCTGCGACCCAGGGGTATAGTCCTCTTGCGGCGCGCATGCTACTTATGAGAAACGGGGGCAAATTTCGGAAACAATGTTATGGTTTAAATAAGCACCTCCGCAAAAGCGAGAACGGCAAAGTGAAAAATTTCGATAATTCTGTATCTGTACATGAACTAATCGGACGGGATTATGAATTTTTGCCGAAGCGTCTGATATCGGTTGTCAAGAAGCTGTCTTTTTGTCGCGATTTAGAGGCGGTCATGGCTATTGTTCGCCGTGAAGCGCGTTGCCTGACCGCCTCGGACGGCGTCGCCTTCGTTTTGCGCGAACAGGACCGGGTGCATTACGCGGACGAGGATGCTATCGGCCCCTTGTGGAAAGGCCAACGCTTCCCCCTGTCGTCCTGCATCTCCGGGCAGTGCATCCTGAACCGCCAGGCCATCGTGGTCGAGGATGTCTACCAGGACCCGCGCGTTCCGCACGAACTCTACCGCCAGACCTTCGTCAAGAGCATGGCGGCGATGCCGATCCGTTCGGACGACCCCATCGGCGCCATCGCCGTGTATTGGGCGGAGCACCACCTGGCGTCACCGGAGGAGGTGGAAATTCTCCAGACCCTGGCCGACGCCTCGGCACTGGCCATCGCCAACGTCCGGCTCTACCAGGATCTCCAGGCGGCGCGCATGAAGGCCGAGAGCGCCAACGCCGCCAAGACCCGTTTTCTGGCCGCCGCCAGCCACGACCTGCGCCAACCCCTTCAGGCCGCCTTGCTGTTCGAGGGCATGCTGGCCGGGCGGGCGGGCGACGCCATGGCGCGGGACATCACGGGCAAGCTTCATCAGGCGCTGGAAAACATGGGCGGTATCCTGAAGGCGCTGCTCGATATTTCCCGGCTGGAGGCGGGAATCGTCGAACCGAAACCGGAGGAGGTTTCGGTGCAGGAGCTTTTCCGGGTGCTTGAGGCCAGCTTCGCGCCCGCCGCCCGGCAGGCCGGGGTGGATATCCACTGGCGGACGTGCGGCATGACACTGCTCACGGATCACGCGCTCGTCGCCCAGATCGTCCATCAACTCGTCGACAACGCCATCCACTATGCGCCCGGCGGGCGGGTGCTGGTGGCGTGCCGGAATTCCGGGACCATGGCGCGGCTCCAGGTGTGGGATACCGGCATCGGCATCCCCGAAGAGCAGAAGATGGCGATTTTCGAAGAATTCCACCAGATCGACAACCCGGCCCGCGACCGATCGAAGGGATTGGGGTTGGGACTGGCGATCGTGCGGCGGCTGGCCGATCTTCTGGGGCTCCAGGTGTCCGTCCGCTCCCGGCTGGGGCGGGGAAGCGTCTTCGAGGTTGCCGTCCCCTCCGTGGCCCATCCGGCCACCCCCCCGTCCGACAGTCGAACGGTCCCGGTCGTCACGCAGGCACGGATCATCCTGGTGATCGAGGACGATCCGCTGATGCTCGATGCCTTGCGGATTTTCATCGGCCAACTCGGCTTCGAGGTCATTGCCGCGGCGGCGTTGGAGGATGCCCTGGAGGCGCTCACCTCGCGCAAGGTGGAGCCCGATCTGGTCCTGGCCGATTTCCGCCTGGCCCATGGCGCGGTGGGAACCGAGGCCATCGCCCGCGTGCGGGCCACTTTCGGGCACCCCATTCCGGGCATCCTGTTGACCGGCGATACTTCCCCGGACCGCCTGCGCGACGCGCGGGCCAGCGGACTCGGCCTGCTGCACAAGCCGGTCCAGCCGGAGGACTTGGCCAAGCAGATCTCGGATCGGACATCATCCGGCGGGGTTGCCGCCATCGGCTGAAGCGCCCGCCCGATCTCACGGCCGCATGCGGGCGATGGTGTTGGTGGTGGAATGGCCCCGCTCCAGGTTGGCCAGCACCACGCGGCCGCCGTAGGATTGCACCACGTCCGCCCCCACCACCTTGTCGATGGTGTAGTCGGCGCCCTTGACCAGCACGTCCGGGCGCAGCGCCTTGATGAGCTCCTCCGGGGTGTCCTCGCCGAAGACCACCACGAGGTCCACGCACGACAGCGAGGCGAGCACGGTGGCCCGCGCCGTCTCGGACTGCACCGGGCGGCTCTCGCCCTTCAGGCGCTTGACCGAGGCGTCGGAGTTCAGCCCCACCACCAGCACGTCGCAGGCCGCCCGCGCCTGGGTC
>DASPMK010000421.1:0-4500 GCA_035627075.1 Azospirillaceae bacterium | reverse complement strand
GGCGCGGACATCTACATGACCAAGCCGGTCGATCTGCGCGAACTGGTCGCGGCGGCGCACAGTTTGATTCGGCGTCTAGGGTCGGGGTCGCCACCGGCCATGCTCCAGCCGGCCGGGATGGCGGCGGGCGACGGATCGCCTTGGCGGTTCGATCCAGCCGGCTTCGCCCTTTGTGCCCCCAACGGCCGCTCCGTGCCGCTGACAACCAAGGAAATGGCCTTGGTGACACAGTTGACGGCGCACCCTGGGGGGGTTGTTTCACGCGGTGAACTGTTGGGTGCCATCGGGTACGATCCCTCGGACCCCACTAACCGAAACCTTGACGCGGCATTGCGTCGGCTCCGGCTCAAGGTGGAAGATCGAGCCGGCGTGGCTTTGCCGCTTCGAACCGTGCAAGGGGTCGGCTATCAGCTTGAGGCGGATGTCCACATCGCCTCGGCGGCCGCCTGATCCAAGGGAATGGTAAGGACGAACATGGCGCCGCCGCCGGGTCGCGGCCGATAGGCGACCCCGCCGCCGTGCAGTTCGGCGATCGTCTTGACCAGATTGAGACCGATTCCCGTGCCGGGCAGGGCCCGGCTGTGGCTCCCGCGATAATACTTCTCGAAGATGTGCGGGGCTTCGTCCTCGGGAACGCCGCCCCCCCGGTCGCAGACCGACATGACCATCGACGTGCCGTCGTGGCATGCCGTCACCTCGATCGGCCCCTCAGCCGGCCCGTAGCGGCGCGCGTTATCGAGCAGCGCATCCAAGGCGATACCGAGAAGGTCCGGATCGGCCACGCACTCGCTTGGCAGGCCAGAGATATCGGCGGCGATGTCGCCGCTGCCCAGACCGCGCTGCCGCTCGATGACGCCCAGGATCAGCGCCTCGGGGGCGAAGGGCCTGAATTTGACTGGAAGTTCCTCGTCGATCCGCTCCCCGTCCAGACAGGTTTCGACCAGATCAACGACGCGCCGCACGGACCGGCGGATCAGGGCGAGGCGGGCATCGATCCCATCCCTTTCGGTGTCCACAAGCAACTCCAGCACCTGCGCGGTGCTGTCGATAGTCGCCAGCGGGGTCTTGAACTCGTGAGTGGCCATATCGACGAAGGTGCGCAGACGTTGACGCGCCGTCCGCTCGCCCGTCAAGGCCCGTTCGATGTCGCGGGTACGCGCCGCGACCCGTTCCTCCAATCGGCTGTTGGTTTCCCGCAGGGTCCGGGCGAGGTGGCCGCGCTGCACGTACAGCGACGAGATGACGACCAGTGCGGCACTGAGGACGCCGATGAACACAAGCCCCATCAGGGCTTCGTACAGATACTCCTCGAACAGGGACGGCTGACGGAACCGAATCTCCGCTTCGGGCGAAAGTGAATCCTGGTCGATCCCCCAGCGTCGCATCGCGCGCCAATCGACCACCATCTGGGAGGAATATCGGGTGGCGCCCTGCGCCGGGGAATGCCCGTCGTCCTTGAGAAGATCGAAGGCGGCACGGATCGCGATTTTCCCGGCGAGCCGCGAGTTGTTGACGTAGCCACCGACGACTCCGGTGCCGATATCGACGTCGAAAAAGACATAGATCGGTGCCGCAGAGATCATGGCCAACCTCGTCGCCACGTCACGCGGGATGAAGCGCCGCCCGGTGTTGTCCTCGAACACATGCGTGTAGAAGACGATGCTGTCGTTGGGCAAGGCCGCCAGCTTGGCCTCAAGTTCCTCCAGACGAAAGTCGAAAAGGTGCTCGATCTCGACGGTGCGACTGGGAGAGCGGGCGAGCGCGGCCGCGATCACCTTCGATAAATGAAGGGACTGTGCGCCCTGATCGGAAACGATGATCGCTTTCCGAGCGGCGGGCCGCTGGGCCAGCGCCATCTCCACCGTCTGATCGATGTGCGGTCCCGTCGTCACCCTTACGGCCACGGTGTCGGCCAACTCACCCAAGGCCCTGAAATTGGGGAGGATACCGATGAGTGGCGCGGCCCCGAATCCCTGTGACCCGAATTCGGCGGCAAAACGGATCGCGGGGGCGGCGTCGGCAATGATCACATCCGGCGGCGCATGCCGGTACTTGGCCGCAAGGAACGCCGCCCATTCCGTATCGTTGGGGGTGTTCGGCAACCGCGCGCGGTCAAGAAACTCGAAAAAGACGTTGACCGGCTTTTCCCCGGCCTCCACTTCCTCCTTTATCGCGGTGAGCATCGCCTCCGTCCACGGAAGGGTTGGATCGAACGACGAGACGAACAATACGTTGCGATCGGCCGCTTTCGCCCCGAGCGGCGCCGTCGAGACAGCAGCGATGATAAGCACCGCCGCCAGCGCGGCTTTCCAGAGCTTGCCGAATAAGCCACGCCGGCCTCCCACCGAAGGGGCGTTGTTCGGAAGGGCGACGATACGGCTCGCCATCATCCGTCGATCCTTATCGAGTATGGCAGGGTTTTTGGGTTGTGCCATGCGGATGTCTCCTTCGCGTACATCGTTATGGCCCCTGCACGAGACTTCTACACTCCCAAAAGGCAGCTCCCACGATCAATGACCTTTCCCCGGTAGAGTGGATCCCGGATTATGCCAGCCAAAGTCTGAAATTGGTCCCGGGAAGTTCCGGAAATAGGAACATTGGCGCTGCGCCCTCTTGATTGGTACGGGGACGTCGCGATGAACGGAGCGGAAGTGGCGCCGGCCTTATCACCAGTTTTCCGCAAATTTTGGACCGATGAGCTTGCGATCGGAATCCGCGAGGCCGACAACCACGAGCTCTCCATTCAAAATCCGCGTGACGACGAAGCGCGCCTTTGCCCACTCCTCGGCGTAGCCTTCCTCGAAAAGAAACGAGTCCGGCGCGATGTGCGCGGAGACGCGACCGGGGCGTGCCCGCACCATGACCTCGTCCGGCCGCGCCTCACCCTGGGCTGCCCTGGCCGCACGGGCGATGTTCCCGTCGTCCACCGTCAGCAGCGTATCGCCGCCTCGTTTCGGCAGGCTGGCGAAAAGCTGGGGATCGTAACGAAGCGCCATGTAATCCCCCTGGATCAGGCTGCGGGGGTCACGCGGTCCCATCGGCAGCAACACCTCCCGACCGGCCGCCACCACACGGGCCTTGCCCACAGCGTCGGCGTACTCGAAGACCGCCGGCACCGCCGCGCAAACCAGCAATACCGCCACTGTTCGGGCGTGGGGCATTGCGCTCGTCGACGGTCGAAACAAGACGATCCAGGCGACCGCGGAAAGGGTGGCTCCGGCCGCCATCACCAGCGCTTTGCGGTCCAAGGGCAGGTCCAGGTCGTAGTAGAAGCGGCTGACCGACCACACGGCGGTCATCATGCCGAAAATCAACAGCGCCGGTTGCCGGTGTGTCGCGGCGGTGGCGGACAGCCCGACAATGCCGGCTCCGCCCGATGGCGCCAGGAGAGACCCGGCCAGCAGGCTTCCCGCCGCCCACGACAGGCCACGGCTTTGCAGAGCCGGCTCGCTCCGCCCCGACCGGATCAGCAGGAGAGCCGCCGCCGCCGCGCAACTTAGCCGGACGACGAGGTTGGCGGCACCGCCATCATCGCCGGTGTGGCCGATCTCCCATAAGGCGGGCGCCAGGAACGCGGCACCGAGCAGCGCCATGCCGGCGCCCCGTACGGATGACCGCCGGTGGGCCACGGCATACCAGCCGATAATTGCCGCCAACAAAACGAGGGCCGACAGGGCGACCGCCGACTCCCCGATCGCGAAGCACCACAGGGCCGATAACACGGTTGCCGCCAAAAAGCCGGCCTCCATGGCCGGGACGGCCACAAGGAGAACGGGAAGGAAGAAAAGAGCGGTCCAGGCCGCCACCGCCATCTCGTTGTCGGACAACATGAACGCAGCGGCGCACAGAGCGGTGAAAGCGATTACCGCGAAGGCTGCCGCCGTGCGTTGGGCGAAAATACCATCACGACGCCGAATCACGGCGGCCACGCCCCCGGTTCCCAGCGCCACGGCGAGAGCGAGTCCCGACAGATCTTGAACATTGATAGCAAAGCCCAAGGTCGTCATGCCGGCGGTGGTGACCAGCGCGGCCAACCACGCTCCCAGACCCACGCCGGAGGACGCGACTGCATGGGGCAGACCGGCGGCGGCTTCAGCCCCGAGCACTTTGCGGAAATGGGCGGCCAGCCAGGCGACGCCGCCAAGGCAAACAGCGCCCAGCGCCAGCAACGCCAGCGAGTATGCCACGGCGCCGGGGGCCGATCCCAGCATCTTGCCGACCATCCAGACACCGAAGCCCTCGGCAAGGATCAAGACGGCCGTGGTGGCCGCCATATAACGCCACGGATCGGGTGCGGCGATACGGAACAGCGCCACCGCCGACCCCGCGATCAGCGTCGCCACCAGAAACGGCAGCGCAATCCATTCGTCCTTGACGGATGGGAAGGCCAGCTCCTGAAGTCCGCCGAAAACTGCCAGGGTAAGGGCTGCGATCGTGAGAATCGGGGACAACCATCGCCCCCGCGCCTGATCCAGCCCCAGGCGACCGGCCAAGGCCAAG
>DASPMK010000420.1:0-2461 GCA_035627075.1 Azospirillaceae bacterium | reverse complement strand
GTAAACCTCCCCATGTTGATCAAGCTGGCAAGCGTACGCGCCACCGAAACCCTGCAACTCGCTGTAGCCGCGGCGCGGGAGGCGGGGCAAAAATATATAAACGTGGCATCCTCACTGCTGTCCGACGGCTGAGTTGCAAGGCCCAACGGACCGCGGTTCGACACAGGGACGAGGGTGAGGGCATGGATGACAACACCGACAAGCCGCTGGTCAACAGCGGCGCCTCCGGGGAGGAGAGACCGGCAGGGGCGGATATGACCGAGCCGGTCAACGAGATTTGCGAAACCGTCACCATCACCAACCAGCGCGGGCTGCACGCCCGTGCCGCCGCCAAGTTCGTCAAGCTGGTGGCCCAGTTCGACGCGGAGATCGAGGTTCGCCGCAACGACATGGTTGTCGCGGGCCTGTCGATCATGGGACTGATGATGCTGGCGGCCGGTCCCGGCACCACCATCGAGATCTGCGCCTACGGCAGCCAAGCCGAGGCCGCCGCCGCCGCGCTGGTTGATCTGGTGGAGCGCAAGTTCGATGAAGACTGACGCCCCGGCGCCCCGCGAACGGGCGCTGCGCGGGCTGGGCGTGTCGGCGGGGATCGCGATCGGTCCCGCCCACGTCATCGAGAGCGGTGCCATCCAGGTGCCCGAGTTCACCCTCGACCCCGCCCAGGTCGACGGCGAGGTCGAGCGCTTTCACGATGCGGTGGCCAAAGCGCGGCGCCAGATGCGCAAGCTGAAAACCAAGGCCGCCCTGTTGCCGGAATCGGCGGCCGAGGATATCGGCTTTCTCCTGGACGCGCATCTGGCCATGCTCACCAACTCGCGGCTGACGCGCGGAGTGGAAAAGCGTATCCGCGATCAGAAAATCAACGCCGAGGCCGCCATACAAGCCGAAATCGGCGCTATCACCCGCACTTTCGCCGAAATGGACGACAGCTACCTCGCCGCCCGCATGGCCGACGTGCGCGAGGTGGGAACGCGGCTGATCCGCAACCTGCTGCAACACCAGTTCCAGGCGTTCTCCACGGTGCCCGAGGGATCGATCCTCATCGCCGAGGAACTGACGCCGGCCGATACCGCGGTGATGGACCCGCGCAAGGTGACGGGCTTCGCCACGGTGCTGGGCGGGGCCGAGGGCCACACCGCCATCATGGCCCGTTCGCTGGGGCTGCCGGCGGTGCTGGGCGTGCCCGGCCTGATCCCGATCATCAAAAACGGCGACACGGTAATCATCGATGGCGTGCATAGCCGCGTCATCATCAACCCCGAGCCCGACACGCTGGAGGAATACAAGCGCCGGCGCGAGGAACGCCGGCGCGAGCGGGAGCGGCTGAAGGGCCTGCGCAAGCTGCCGTCGGTAACGCGCGACGGCACGGCCATCGTGCTCCAGGCCAATCTGGAACTGCCGCGCGAGATCGAGTCCGCGCTCAACGCCGGGGCGGCCGGGGTGGGCCTGCTGCGCACCGAGTTCATGTTCATGAACCGCGAGGACCTGCCCGACGAGGATGAGCAGTACGAGATGCTGCGCACCATTGTCGAAGGCATGGACGGCAAGCTGGTGACCGCCCGCACGCTGGATGTGGGCGGCGAGAAGATCGCCGCCGCGCTGGGCAACCGCTTCGGCGAGCCGACCAACCCGGCGCTCGGCCTGCGCGCCATCCGCCTGGGCCTGCGCGAGCCCAAGCTGTTGGAAACCCAGCTCGCCGCCATGCTGCGCGCCGGGACGCATGGCCCCATCCGCATCCTGCTGCCGATGATCTGCACCACCCAGGAAGTCCACAAGGTCCGCGAAATCCTGGTGCAGGTGGCCCGCCGGCTGAAGCGGCGCGGTGTCAGGATCGCCGACCCCTTGCCGCCGGTGGGGGTGATGATCGAGATTCCCGGAGCGGCGCTGTCGGCCGACGCGCTGGCGATCTGCTCCGACTTCTTCGCCATCGGCACCAACGACCTGACCCAGTATACGCTGGCCATCGACCGTGGCGACGAGCAGGTAGCCTCGCTGTACGACCCGCTGCACCCGGCGGTGCTGCGGCTTATCCAGTTCACCACGGAGGCGGCCATGCGGGCGCGGCTGCCGCTCAGCGTGTGCGGCGAGATGGCGGGCGATCCGCGCTATACCGCGCTGCTGCTGGGCCTGGGCGTACGCGAGCTGTCGATGTCCCCGGCCTCGATCCCGCTGGTCAAGCGCCGTATCCGCGATCTGGACCTGATCGAGGCGACGCGCCGCGCGCGGGTGATCATGGACCAATCCGACCCCGTGCGCATCGCCATCCTGCTGGACGACTTCAACGGCGCCAGCGTGGGGCATCCGGCGGGGTAGAACAGGGCTAACCCCAATACCGTTCAGTTAGCCCTCGGCGACGATGACGATGTGATCGGGGTAGTGGAATGGGGGCCTGGGCTCAATCGGTTTGGCTCGGGCCTTGGTGTTGAATTTGCTGACCTTGCGCTTGACGACCCGTGGT
>DASPMK010000419.1:0-3262 GCA_035627075.1 Azospirillaceae bacterium | reverse complement strand
AACTACGCCGCCGCCAAGTCGGGCATCCATGGCTTCACCAAGGCGCTGGCCCAGGAGGGGGCGGCCAAGGGGATCACCGTGAACGCCATCGCGCCGGGCTACATCGACACCGACATGGTGCGCGCGGTGCCGCAGAACGTCTTGGAAAAGATCATCGCCAAGATCCCGGTCGGCCGCCTGGGCAAGGCCGAGGAGATCGCCCGCGGCGTGCTGTTCCTGGTGGCGGAGGACGCCGGTTTCGTCACCGGCTCCACCCTGTCCATCAACGGCGGCCAGCATATGTATTGAGGATGGGGCATGGTGGGGTGCTCCCCGCCATGCTTTCCCTCATCGGCACGACGATGGCGGCGGGGCGTGTCCCGCCGCCATTTTTGTGGGAGAAGTCGAACCCATGTCCCGCCAATACCCCGATCGTCCCTGGGTCGGCGTCGGTGTGGTCGTCTTTCGGGGCGACCATGTGCTCCTGGTCCGCCGCGGACGCGAGCCCCGCAAGGGGCAGTGGGGATTGCCCGGAGGCGCCCAGGAGGTGGGCGAAACCCTGTTCGACTGCGCCGTCCGCGAAGTGCTTGAGGAAACCGGCCTCCACGTTCGCCCCTATGGCGTCGTCACCGCCATCGATTCCGTTACCCGCGATGCCGCCGGCGCGGTGCGGTTCCACTACACCATCGTCGAGGTCGCGGCCGAGTGCGACGGCGGCGACCCCGTGCCCGGCGATGACGCCGACGCCGCCCGCTGGGTATCGCTGGAGGAAGCCGGCGCGCTGGTGGAGTGGGGCGATAGCTTGCGGGTCATCGAACTGGCCGCCGCCGGACGCCGCGCTACTTCTTAATAAGGGGTAGTTTGCGGGGAGGCATGATGACCCACGTCCTGCTGCTGGGCGCCGGCAAGATCGGCAGCTGCATTTCCCATCTTCTGGCATCGACCGGCGAATACAGCGTCACCGTCGCCGACCGCGACCCGGACCTTCTGTCCTACATCCCGCGCGACGAGGCCGAGGTCCGCGAACTGGACGTCGCCGACCCGGCACGGCTGCGCGAGGCGATGGCCGGGATGGACATGGCGGTGAGCGCCCTGCCGTTCTACCTCAACGCCGGCGTGGCCGAAGCGGCGCGCGACGCCGGTGTCCATTATTTCGACCTGACCGAAGACGTGGAAACCACCCGTCGCGTCCGCGCCATCGCCGACGGGGCCGGGACCGCCTTCATGCCGCAATGCGGGTTGGCGCCCGGTTTCGTGTCGGTGGTGGCCTACGATCTGGCGGCGCGGTTCAACTCGTTGCGTGACGTCCATATGCGGGTCGGCGCCCTGCCGATGTTCCCGGACAACGCGTTGAAATACAATCTTACCTGGAGCACCGATGGGCTTATCAACGAATATTGCAATCTGTGCGAGGCGATCCACGAGGGGCAACGGCGCGAGGTGCTGGCGCTGGAGGGGCTGGAGCACTTCTCGCTGGACGGCATCACGTACGAGGCGTTCAACACCTCGGGCGGGCTCGGCACCTTGTGCGATACCCTGGCCGAGCGGGTGGAGGAGCTGAACTACAAGACCGTCCGCTACCCCGGCCACCGCGATCTGGTAAAGCTGTTGGCCGAGGATCTGCGGCTGGGGCAGCGGCGGGCGCTGTTCAAGGATGTGCTGGAAAACGCCATCCCCGTCACCAAGCAGGATGTGGTGCTGGTCTTCGTCACCGTCAGCGGCCTTCAGGAAGGCCGGCTGACCCAGGACAGCTTTGCCAAGAAGGTCTACAGCGGCACCATCGGCGGCAAGCTGTGGAGCGCCATCCAGATCACCACCGCCGCCGGGGCGTGCGCCATGGTGGACCTGTTGCGCGCCGGCAAGCTGCCGCAGCGGGGCTTCGTGCGGCAGGAGGACGCCGGCTTGAGCGACTTCCTGGCCAACCGGTTCGGGCGTTATTACGCTTGAGGCGGTTCCGTCGCCGGTTGTTGTTGCTTGTCGTCCCGGTACTTCTTCAGCAACAGGTCGAACGGTTTGAGCGCCTGATCGAATACCTGGGGCTTTCCTTCCAGGCGCGACACCACCAGCGCCGCCGATTCAAGGGTGGACAGGCTCTCGCGGCGGGGTTCCTGGCGGGCCTTGCCGTAACGCGAGCGGACCTGGGGGTTCAAGACCAGCCGGCGGCACTTCAGCATCCACGGGTTCCGCCACCACAGCGCCTTGGCCTGGGCCCAATTGCCGTCCAGGACGACGATGCCTTCCAGATCCGCCAGCACGGCCTGATCGGCCAGGGGGGCGCCATTCTTGTCCACTGCAATCACTTCCTGATCGGAGGCGGGCTTGCTCTTGGCCGTGCCCAGATACAGCACGCCCCAGTTCTTATAGTCGACGTCGCGATTCAGAATGCGCTTCAGGCTCGGCCACGACAGGCCGATGCGCACCAGGGATTTCTTGAATTGCAAGCGGACCAGCGGGGCGGTTGCCAGCACCTCGCCCTTTTCCTGTGGGTGCTGCAGCACCAGCACGAACAGGCGGTTGTCCACCGGCTGCGCCGCCTCGCAGACGCACAGGTGCGGCGGTTTCTGGCAGGTGGGGCAGGGCTTGGGGGCGTCCATCGAGGGCTATCCGCGTAACAGGGTCGAAAAGAGAACCCGCAACATGGTCCCGAACGCGCCCGTGCGCAAGCAATCCCGGTTCGGTCTTGCTCTATCGCGGATGGTAAGGGAAGGGGAGGCGGAGACGGGGTGATCGGCATTGCCTGCCGCGCGGAGCGTTCAGGCAGGCAATGCCGTCAACCTCTTGCCTGAATTATTCAGGCGTTTCCTCCCAAAGGTGGCCGACTTGTCAGGGTTGGTCCCATGCAACGGCCACGCGCGCATGGTATGCGATTTCATCGGGTCTGTAATTCATTTTTTCGTGACAGAGGTTCCGCCGGTGTCGTGGCCGGGTGGCCTTGTCGGCGCTTAATCCTATGAAATCAAACGGTTTTTGGGAAAAGGGCAAGCCGGGGGGAGTGCGGATTGATGGCAGGGCAAATGATTTTGTGACTAAATGTCGCATCAGTCGTGTCCGGCCAGGAACGCCGGAATCTCCTCCGTCGGCAAGGGGCGGGCCAGAAGGTAGCCCTGAAAGCGGTCGCACTTGTAGGCGCGCAGATACAAAAGCTGTTCGCGTGTTTCCACCCCCTCGGCCACCACGGTCATCTTCAGGGCATGGGCCATGGAAATGATGGCGTGGACGATGGAGGCGGTGTCGGGCTCATCCACCATGCCTTGGATGAAGCTCTTGTCGACCTTCAGCACAT